>JAHDVN010000052.1 GCA_023384635.1 Thermoanaerobaculia bacterium | reverse complement strand
CAGCCCCGACGGCCAGGCGCGCCTGGAGCTGGCCCGGGCGCGCGCCGCGGAGGCCGCCGCCACCCCGGCGCGCGGGCGCACCCCGGCGCCGGCGGCGGCGCGCGAGCGCTACCGGCGCCTCGCCGAGCAGCACCTCCGGCAGGCGGCCGCACCGGGGGCGGATCCCGACACGGCGCGCGCCGCCCTGCGCGCGCGCTACGCGGGCCTCCAGGGCGACGAGCGCTACGCAGAGGGGATCGCCGTCCTCGCCGAGCTGCTCCAGCTCGATCCCGCCGACACTACCGGGGCGCGCCATCTCTTCGAGCGCGGCTGGCGGGAGTACCGGGGGCGGAACTTCACCGGCGCCGTCGGCCACTGGACCGAGCTCCACTCCCTCTATCCCCGCTCCGGCTTCGGACGCAGCGGGCGCTACTGGACGGCGCGCGCCTTTGCCGCACTCGGCGACCGCGGGCGGGGCGAGGCGATTCTGCGCGAGGTGGCGGCCGCCGATCCGGTCGATTTCTACGCCCGCCAAGCCCAGCAGCGCCTGCGCGGCGAGAGCCTCGCGGCGGGCGAAGAGGCGGAGCTCGCGCGCGAGCCCTGGCCCGACGACCCGCGCCTCGCGCGGGCCCGCCGGCTCACCGACTTCGGGCTCGACCAGCTCGCCCTCGCCGAGCTCGCGCTCCACGAAGGGGAGGCCGACCGGCGGGCGCGGGCCGCGCTCGAGGGCCTGGTGCTGGCGCGCCAGGGCGAGCGGCGCGAGAGCCTCCGCCTCCTGCGCCGCGCCTTCCCCAAGCTCGGGACCGCGTTCCAGTCGGAGGTTCCGCCCGAGGCGGTGGCGCTGTTCTACCCGCTCGACTTCGAGGAGACGGTGCGGCGCCACGCCGAGGCGCAGCGACTCCCGGTCCACCTCGTGATGGCGGTCATCCACCAGGAGAGCGCCTTCGATCCGAAGGCGAAGAGCCGCTCCGGGGCGCGCGGCCTCATGCAGGTGATGCCGGCCACCGGGCGCGACCTCGCGCGCCAGCTGCGGCTCCCGTACTCGGCGACGCGCCTCTACGACCCGGACTACAGCGTGCGGCTCGGCACGACCTACCTGCGCCAGATGATGCGGATGTTCGACGGGCGCGTCGAGCTCGCGCTCGCGGGATACAACGGCGGCCCCGGGCGGATCCGCCAGCTCTGGCGCCTCGCCGGCCCGGAGCCGGAGATCGACACCTTCGTCGAGGGCCTCACCATCGAGGAGTCGAAGAACTACGTCAAGCGGATCCTGGTGCTCGCCGACGGCTACCGCCGCCTCCATCCGACGCTCGGATGAGCCCGCCGCCGCCCCCGGGCGAGCGGCGGGTGGTATAGTCCGTCCGCGTCGGCGCGCCAGCGCTCCGCCTTCTGGGTCCATAGCTCAGCGGTCAGAGCACCCGGCTCATAACCGGAGGGTCCCTGGTTCGAATCCAGGTGGGCCCATGCCGTTCGGCGCGGCCTCACGGATGGCAGACACCCCCCAACCGCCTCTCCCGACCGCCGCCCCGGCCCTCCACGCCACACCGCCGGCCCCCGCTCTTCCCGCTTCCCCGAAACCCGCCTCCCCGACCGCCCGCGGGCGGTCCGCGGACGCTTTCCCCGACCCGAGGACATGAGCCACCATCTCGAGACGATCGTCTCCCTGCAGCACCGACTCACCGCCGCGCGCGAGACGGAGCGCCAGCTGGCGGAGATCCCCTCCTGGATGAGCGACCTGCACGCCGAGCACTCCCGCGCCCGCGCGGAGATCGAGGCCCTGGCCGCCGCCGCCGAGGCGGCCGGCAAGGAGCGGCGGACCGCCGAGGCCGCCATCGCCGACACGCAGGAGAAGCTCAAGCACTTCCAGAACCAGATGGCGCTGGTGCGCAACCAGCGCGAGTACGGCGCCCTGCTCCAGGAGATCGACACCGCCAAGGCCTCCCTGCGCAAGCTCGAAGAGGAGGCCTTGGCCGCCCTCGAGAAGGCGGAGGGCGCCGAGCGGGCGCGGGCCGAGAAGGAGGCCGGCTCGGCCGACCTCGCGGTGCGCTACGAGGAGGGCTTGGCGCGGTGGGAGGCGGAGAAGCCCGCCCTGCGCGCCCTCCTCGCGGAGACCGAGGCGGCGATCGCCGACCTGCGCGGCCGGCTCGCGCCGGCGGTCCGCAGCCAGTTCGAGCGCGTCTACGAGCGCCTGAAGGGGGATGCGATCTCCCCCCTGCGCCGCGCCGAGCGCCAGGGCGGGCCGAGCCTCTGGCACTGCGGCCGCTGCAACTACCAGGTGCGCCCCCAGATCGCCGTCGAGATCCGCACCTCCGGCGCCCTCGTGCAGTGCGACAGCTGCAAGCGCCTGCTCTACCCGGAGGGCGAGGGTTGAGCGCGGGGGCGGCGCGCGCCTGGATCGACGGCGCCGCCCGCGGCAACCCGGGCGACGCGGGCTTCGGCGCGATCCTCGAGCACCCCGGCGGCCGCGAGGAGATCGGCGGCTACCTCGGCCGCACCACGAACAACGTCGCCGAGTACCTCGCCCTCGTCGCGCTGCTCGGCCGCGCCCGTGCGCTCGGCCTCGAGCGGCTGGAGGTGGCGAGCGACAGCGAGCTCGTGGTGCGCCAGCTCGCCGGCCGCTACAAGGTGCGGGCGCCGCACCTGCAGCGCCTCTTCCTCGCCGTGCGGGCGCTCCGCGCCGAGCTCTCCCGCGTGAGCCTGCGCCACGTGCCGCGCGAGGAGAACCGCGACGCCGACCGCCTCGCCAACCGCGCCATCGACGAGCGCTGGCCGCTGCCGGAGTGGCTCGACCGCGGACTGCTGGAGGGGAGCTGACGCCGTGAGCGGCGCGGAGGCGGTCGCCGGCCGGCTCGCCGCGCTCGAGGCGCGGATCGCCGCCGCCTGCCGGCGCGCCGGCCGCGCGCGGGCCGAGGTCACCCTGGTCGGGGCCAGCAAGCAGCAACCGGTCGAGACGCTGGCCGCGGCATTCGCGGCGGGACTCCGGGTCTTCGGGGAGAACCGCGTTCAGGAGGCGCTCGCCAAGGCACCGGCTCTGCCGCCGGAGATCGCGTGGCACCTGCTCGGACCGCTCCAGTCGAACAAGGTGCGCATGGCGCTGCGCCTCTTCCGCACCTTCCACGCCGTCGACCGGCTGTCGATCGCGCACGATCTCGAGCGCGAGGCGGGACGGCTCGGCCTCGAGCTCTCGGTCTTCCTCGAGGTGAATCTCGGGGGGGAGGCGACGAAGCACGGCTTCGCGGAGGAGGAGCTCCCGGGAGCGGCCCGCGAGATCGCGGCGCTCGGCCACCTGCGGCTCGCCGGCCTCATGGCCATCCCACCGCCCACGGACGACCCCGAGGATTCCCGGCCCTGGTTCCGGCGCCTCGCGGCGCGCGGCCGCGCGCTCGCCGGCGACCTCGGCCCTGCGCGCTACGGCGGCCGGCTCTCGATGGGGATGAGCGACGACTTCGAGGTCGCCGTCGAGGAGGGCGCCACCGAGGTGCGGGTCGGGACCTCGCTCTTCGGGCCCCGCCCGGCGCGCCCGGCACCGGCGGCAGAGTGAGCTTCTCCACAGCCGTTTCCGCTGCGCCTGCTACACTTTGCGGTCCCGGCGCGCCTGTCGCGCCGCGGAGACGAACTCGATGGACTTCGCGCGCGGCTTCGGCTTCTCCCTCCTCCAGCTCGTGGCCGGGCTGCTGGAGCTCTACACCTGGGTGGTGGTGATCCGCGCCCTCGTCTCCTGGGTGAGCCCCGATCCCTACAACCCGATCGTCCGCCTGCTCCACCAGCTCACCGAGCCGCTGCTGCGGCCGCTGCGCCGCCTCGCGCCGCCGCGCCGGCTGGGCGGCCTCGACCTCTCGCCGATCCTGCTCATCCTGATCGTCCAGTTCGTGCGCTACGGGCTCATCTACTCCTTCGCCCGGCGCCCGCTCCTCTTCTGACCGGAGTGCCCCCATGAGCCTGACCCCTCTCGAGATCCAGAAAGCGCAGTTCGCCGAGCGCCGCCGCGGCTACGACCCGGAGGAGGTGCACCACTTCCTCTCGCTGGTGGCCGAGACGCTCACCGCGCGGCTCGCCCAGATCGAGCGGCTGGAGGGGGAGACCCGCTTCTACGCCGAGCGGCTGCGCGACGCCGAGGAGCGGGAGCGGCAGCTCCAGGAGACGCTGGTGCGCGGCCAGCGCGTCTCCGAGGAGATCGTCGCCAACTCCCACCGCGAGGCGCAGCTGCTGATCAAGGAGGCCGAGCACGCGGCGGACAAGATCGTCGAGCAGGCGCTCGAGCAGGCGCAGCACGTCGAGAGCCGGATCCAGGAGCTGCGGCTGCAGCGCAAGGAGATGCAGATGCGCCTGCGCAACGTCCTCGACCTCTACCGCCAGATGCTCGAGAGCGACGAGGAGGAGGAGCGCGCCACCGCGACCGTCCGCACCCTGCCGCGCGCCGCGCGCCGCCCGGCCTGATCCGCCCGTCCGGGACGCGCCCATGCGAAGCCTGCTGATCGAGAACCTCTCCGAGGTCGCCACGCCGCTCGGCACGACGGTGCGTGCCGGCGAGGACCAGGGGCGCGTCGCGCGCCTGGCCGGCGCCGAGGTGCTCTGCCGCGACGGCTCGATCGCCTTCGTCGGCTCGCCCGAGGAGCGGCGGCGCCAGTTCGGCGAGCTGCCCGAGGTCGAGCGCCTCGACGGCGCCGGCGGCACGCTGGTCCCCGGCTTCGTCGACCCGCACACCCACCTGCCCTGGGCCGGCAGCCGCGAGGAGGAGTTCGCCGAGCGCCTCCGCGGCGCCACCTATCTGGAGATCGCGGCGCGCGGCGGCGGCATCCTCTCGACCGTCGGCGCCACCCGCGCCGCCAGCGAGGAGGAGCTCGCCGAGGCGATGCTGCCGCGTCTCCGGCGCATGCTCGCCTGCGGCACCACCACCGCCGAGGCGAAGAGCGGCTACGGCCTCTCGCTCGCGGACGAGCTCAAGCAGCTGCGGGCGGTGCGCCGCGCCGGCGCCCGCCAGCCGGTCGAGCTCGTGCCCACCCTGCTCGCCGCCCACGAGGTGCCGCCCGAGCTGCGCGCCGACCGGGAGCGCTTCCTCGCGCTCGTCTGCGAGGAGATCGTGCCGGCGGTGGCTGAGGAGGGGCTGGCCCGTTTCTGCGACGTCTTCTGCGAGCAGGGGGTCTTCTCCGCCGCGGAGTCGCGGCGGGTGCTGGTGGCCGGGCGGGAGCGCGGCCTCCTCCCGCGCCTCCACGCCGACGAGTTCGCCGACTCGGGCGGCGCGGCGCTCGCCGCCGAGCTCGGGGCGCTGTCGGCCGATCACCTCATGGCGGTCTCCCCGGCGGGGATCGAGGCGCTCGCCGCCACCGGCGTCGTCGCCACGCTGCTGCCCGGCACCAGCTTCTTCCTGATGAAGCACGTTTACGCCCCGGCGCGACGGCTCGTCGCGGCGGGGGTGCCGGTGGCGCTCGCCACCGACTGCAACCCCGGCTCGTCGAACACCGAGTCGATGCCGACGATCCTCACCCTCGCGGTCTTCGAGCTGCGCCTGACTCCGGAAGAGGCGCTCACCGCCGCCACCCTGAACGCCGCCTGCTCGCTCGGGCTCGGCGGCGAGATCGGCTCGATCGAAGTCGGGAAGCGGGCCGACCTCGTGCTCCTCGACGCCCCCAACCTCCTCCACCTCGCCTACCACTTCGGCGTCAACCCGGTCGCCGCGGTGGTCAAGGGGGGGCGGGTCGTGCTCCGCGGGAGCGCCCTCCCCCCGCCCCCCGAGCTGACCTAGAATCGCCCGCCATGGCCTGCTGGCTGCTGAAGACCGAGCCGTCGAGCTACAGCTACGACGACCTCGAGCGCGACGGGCGCACGACCTGGGACGGGGTGACCAACGCGCTCGCGCTGAAGCACCTGCGGGAGGCGGCGAGCGGCGACGAGGTGCTCATCTACCACACCGGCACGGAGCGGTCGGTGGTCGGCCTCGCGCGGCTCGTCTCGGCCCCCTACCCCGACCCGAAGGCGGGCGATCCCCGCCGGGTGGTCGTCGACCTGATACCGGCGCGGCGGCTGCCCTCCGCCGTCCCGCTCGCCGAGATCAAGGCCGACCCGGCGTTCCGGGACCTGGCCCTGGTGCGCAACGGTCGGCTCTCGGTGGTGCCCGTCCCGGCGCCGCTGCGCGACCGCCTCTTCGCCCTGGGCGGCCTCGCCTAGCCGATGGCCACCGCTCCCCTGCCGCGTCCCCGGCTCCGTCTCCTGACCCTGAACATGGCGCACGGCCGGCGCCGCGCCCGGCACCAGGCGCTCCTGCGACGCTCGACGCTGGCGGCCAACCTCCACCTGATCGCCTCGGTCCTGCGCCGCGAAGGGCCGGACGTCGTCGCCCTGCAGGAGGCCGACGGCCCCTCGGCCTGGAGCGGGCGCTTCGACCACATCGGCACCCTGGCGCGCCTCGCCGGCTACCGCCACGCCTTTCGCGGCGAGCACCAGCGGATCCAGGTCTCGCTGCGCCGCTTCGGCGTCGAGCTCGGTCTCGACTACGGCACGGCGCTCCTCTCCCGGCTCCCGCTCGCCGATGTCGCCTCGCACGCCTTCCGCGAGAGCTGGCGGGACACCAAGGGATTCGTGGCGGCCGCCATCGGCCTGCCCGGAGGAGACGCCGTGGACGTGGTCTCGGTCCACCTCGACTTCCTCCACCCGGCGGTGCGCCGCCGCCAGGTGGCGCAGCTCGTCGAACGCGTCCGCGACCGGCAGCGGCCGCTCGCGGTGCTGGGCGACTTCAACTGCGAGTGGGGGCACGAGCGCACGGCGCTCCAGCTGCTCGCCCGCGAGCTCTCCCTCACCCCCTTCGCCGGCACCCTGCGCCCGACCTACCCGGCCCGCCGGCCGCTCGTCTGCCTCGACTGGATCCTGGTCTCCGAGGAGCTCGACTTCGTCGCCTACCGCACGCTCGGCGACCCGCTCTCCGACCACCTCGGCGTGATCGCCGAGGTCGAGCTGCGGCGGACGGCGGAAAGTCCGCCCGCCTGGGCCGGGGCGCCGCCCCCGGAGAGCCTGCCGGCCCTCTCGGCGCTGGCAGGCTAGCCCGGATCTCTCAGCCAGCCGCGCGCTGCCGCCGCCAGGAGCGGCTCCCCCTCCACCAGCCGCTCGCGGCTCCCCACCAGCTCGAAGACTACCCGCCACTCCCCGCCTCGCCCCGGGGCGGGCAGCGCGCGGCGGAGCGCGGGGTCGAGATCGCCGGTCACCCAACCCCAGGTCTCCCGGCGCGGCAGGGGCGGGGAGCGCCGCCCCGGACGCCGCCGGACGCCCGGCCCCGCCACGGGGGCGCCGACGCGCAGGCGGCTCGGCGGGCCGAGGAGGATCAGTGCCCCCCCGCGCGGCGTCAGGGCGCCGTCCACCTCCGGGCTTCCGTAGAGGCGGTCGGCGATCGCCACGCGCTCGAGAAAGCGGTCGAGCGCGGGATTGCCCGGCTCTCCCGGATCGGGGTCGCGGCGCTCCCAGAAGAGCTCGCGGAACGCCGCCGCCGCCCCCGCGTGGCGCAGCGAGGCGAGCTCGCGCTCCTCCTCCGGGAGGAGCAGCCAGCGCACCGGACCGGCGGCCCAGGCCGCGGCCTCGGGGAGCCGCTCCGGGCGGCCGCGCGCCGGGCCGGCGCAGCCGGTCGCGACGGCGAGAGCGAGCAGGAGAGGGAGCGGACGCGCGGCGAGCACGGTGGGACCGGCCCGGGCGGGACTCAGTGGACGGGGCGGTCGGCCTCGGGACCCGGGGCCTCCGGGATCGCGCCGTACGCCTCCTCGTAGCGCGCGAGGTTGGCGGCGAGGGCGCGGACGATCCGCTTGAGGTGCGGCGGGCTCGTGACCACGCGCGCGGTGACGATCCCCTGCGGCGGCACCACGTGGAGGAAGTCGAGCACGAACTCCTCGCGCGTGTGGGCGATGCGCAGCAGGTTGGCGTAGCGGCCCTTGAGCTCCTCGTCGCCGATCTTGATCGCGAGCTCGGGGGTCTGCGGGGCGTCGCTCATCTCGGGCCTCCTCGCGCCGGGTCGGGAGCGATGCTATCCCAGCGCCGGCGGCGACACCCTTCCCGGCGCCGCCGCCGCTAGCCCTCTGGGGCGCGCTGCCACGAGACGTCTCCCTCGAAGCGCCACTCCCGCTCGGGGGAGTAGACGCCGACGCCGACGCGGGGCGCGGTGACGGTGAAGGAGAGGAGCTTGCGCCGGTAATCGTAGGGGCTGCCGGAGCGCGCGTGCACGGCGACGTCGAGCAGATACTCGCCGGCCCCCAGGCGCAGCGCCGGACAGACCACGCGCACCGTGGCGCGCCCGGAGAAGAGGCCCGGCTCGAACCCCTCGAGGTCGGTGTTCGTCCCCCAGCACTCGACCCCGCGCGGGGTCGAGATCCCGACCCCGAAGACGAAGTCGGAGAGCGCCACGCGCGGTTCGGCCTCGATCTCGATCGCCACCGTCTCGCCGCTCGCGAAGTGGTAGCGCTCCGCTCCCGCCGCATCGCGGAGGCGCACGGAGAGGATCTCGGCGACTCCCGAGCCCCAGCGCAGGACCTCCTGCGGCGCGGCCGGGATCTCGGCGCCGCCCGCCGCCGCGGGAGCCTCCACCGGCGCCGCCTCGGCCGCCTCCCGCTCCTCCTTGATGCGGCGGTGCTGCTCGCTCTCCGCCTCGGCCACGGCCTGGCGGTAGGCGTCCACCACCCGGCGCGGCGCGCCCACCGCCCGCAGCTCGCCCCCCTCCAGCCACGCCACCCGGTCGCAGAGGTCCTCGACCAGGGCCAGGGAATGGCTCACGAAGAGCACCGTGCGGCCGGCGGCGAGGAGCTCCTCGATGCGCCGCAGACAGCGGTGGGCGAAGCTCTCGTCGCCCACCGCCAGGACCTCGTCGACGAGGAGGATCTCGGGATCGGTGTGGATTGCCACCGCGAAACCGAGCCGCACGTACATGCCCGAGGAGTAGTTCTTGACCGGCTCTTCCATGAAGTCGGCAAGACCCGAGAAGTCGACGATCCGCTCGTAGCGGCGTTCGATCTCCCGCCGCGAGAGGCCGAGCAGCGCACCGTTGATGAAGACGTTCTCCCGCCCCGAGATCTCCGGGTGGAAGCCGGCTCCGAGCTCGATGAGCGCCGCCACCCGGCCGTCGGTGACCACCCGCCCGCGCGTCGGGCGCAAGATGCCGGCGAGCAGCTTGAGCAGCGTCGACTTGCCCGAGCCGTTGCTGCCCACGATGCCGAACGCCTCGCCGCGCGCGACCTCGAAGGAGACGTCGCGCAGCGCCACGATCGCCTCTCCCTCGGCCGCGCGGCCGACGAGCGAGCCCTCGAGCAGCGCGCTCTTCAAGGTGCGGAACCGCTGGCCCGGCGCCACGCGGCGGTAGAGCTTCGTCACCCCCTCGACCCGCACCGCCGGTCCCCCGCTCACCCCGCTCACGCCGCCTCCACCAGGGTCTCGCGCAGCCGCGCGAAGAGGCCGGCGCCGGCGACCCAGGCGATCGCCGCCGCCGCCGCCATCTGCGCCCAGAGGCCCGGTCCCGGCAGGCGACCGGCGAAGAGCAGCTCCTGATAGCCGAGGACGAACGGCGTCATCGGGCTCACCCGCACCACGTAGGCGAGGGCCGGGATCTCGATGAGCTGCAGCGGGTAGAGGATCGGGGTGAGGAAGAAGAGGAGCGCGAGCAGGTTCGCGAGGAGGTCCTTGACGTCCTTGAAGTGGACGTGGAGGGCCGCGAGACCGAGCGCGAGCCCGCCGGTCATCGGCAGCTGCAGCGCGATGACGAGGGGCAGCGCGAGCGCGCTCCAGCCTCCCACCGGATGGCCGAGCAGACGCCCCACCGCCAGCGCCACCGCCAGCACCGGCAAAGCGAAGAGGAAGTGGAGCAGGTTGGCGAGCACCGGCACCGTCGGCAGCAGCTCGACGGGGAAGACCGCGCGGCGCAGCAGCCCCGAGTTGGCGGCCAGCGCCACCGTTCCCTCGTTGAGCGCGCTCGCGAACCAGACCCAGGGGAAGAGGCCGCAGAGGAGGAAGAGCGGGTACGGCTGGGTCAGCGCGCGCTGCTGGAAGACGACGCCGAAGACGAAGGTGTAGACCGCGAGCAGCAGCAGCGGGTTCGCGAGCGACCAGAGGAAGCCGAGCGCCGAGCCGCGATAGCGGGCCTTGAGATCCCGGGCCGTGAGCGCGGCGAGCAGGCCGCGGTGCGTGACCAGCTCTCGCGCGGTGCTCAGCATGAAGGGGACGCCGCGGACCGTCCCTGCCGGCAGCGGCCGCGCCTCAGTCGCCGCCGCCCTGCGCGCGGAGGCGGAGCAGCTCCTCCTGGATCTCGCGCATCTTCTTGCGGATCTCCTCGCGGCGGGCTTCCTCTTCCTTCTCGAGGTCGAGGGCCTGGCCCTCCCGGACCATGAAGACGCGCGGGAACTTCTTCACGTCCCCCTTCTCGTCGAACTGGAAGGTGCCGGTGACGCCGGGGAACTCGTTGACGCCGCGCATCCCCTTCCAGAAGTCCGAGCCGCTCTTGCCGCTCTCCCTCATCGCCGCGAGCAGCACGCGGTAGGCGTCGTAGCCGTGGGCGGCGTAGAGGTCGGGCTCCGAGCGGTACTTGGCCTTGTACGCCGCGACGAACGCCGTGACCTCGGGATTCTTCTCGCTCGGGGCGAAGGCGGTCTGCGTGAAGTAGACCCCTTCCGCGGCCGGGCCCGCCTGGCGGATCGCGTCCGCCGTGGAGAAGGAGGAGGTGGTGAGGATGGCGCCCGCGAAGCCGTCGGACCGCAGCGCCTTGACGAGGTTCACGATCTCGCCCGCGTAGGCGGCGACGTAGACCGCGTCGGGGGCCACCGTGCCGACCCGCTCGACCAGCCCGGAGAAGTCGACGGTGTTGGGCGGGAAGACGAGCACTTCGACCACCTGCCCGCCGAGCTCGGTGAAGCGCTCGCGGAAGACCTCCTGGGCGCCCTTCGCGTACGTCTCTTCCTTGGCCAGCACGACGACCTTGGAGAGGCTCAGGGTCTGGCGGGCGAAGTTCGCCATCATCGTCCCCTCCGAGGCATCCGAGGGGAAGACGCGGTAGAAGTTCGAGGAGATGCCCGAGAGCTGGGGCTGCGAGGCGGAGGGCGAGAGCAGGACGCGGCTCGCGTCGTCGGCGACCGGGACCATCGCCAGCGCCTCGGCCGAGGTCACCCCGCCGATGGCCACGATCGCCCCCTCGTCGTAGACCGAGTCGAGGAGCCGCTTGGCGGTCTCCGGGTCGCTCTTCGAATCGCGCCAGAGGATCTCGATCACGTACGGCGACTCCGCGTTGGCGGTGGCCCGCTGCTCTGCCACCTCGATGCCGCGGCGGATTGCCTGGCCGTAGACCTCGGCGCTCCCGGTGAGCGGCAGCACGACACCGACCTTCACCTTGTCCGACCCCGGGCAGCCGAGGAGGGCGAGCCCGAGGGCGAGCGGCAAGAGCAGGCGGCGGGTTCGGTTCATGGGGGTTCCTCCAACTCTCGAAATTCCCGACCTTTGTAACCCGCGCTGGCGAGGGGTGTCAAGCGCGCCGGGGCGGCTCTCCCCGCCCGTCCGGGTGGTCTATGATCCCTCCGTGAGCCGGACGAAGAGCCTGCGCGTCTCCTGCCCCGACTGCGGCAGCGAGTTGGTGGTCGACACCGCCACCGGCGCCGTGCTCTCCCACAAGCGCCCACAGGAGGTTCCCGGCGGGGGCAAGGACTTCGACGCGCTGCTCGCCGGCCTCGACGAGAGCAAGAGCCGCGCCGAGGAGCTGTTCGAGCGCGAGAAGGCGGCGATGGCCGACCGCGACCGCCTGCTCGAGGAGAAGTTCCGCGCCGCCATGGAGCGCGCCGCCGAGGAGCCCGACGAGGGCCCGCCGAAGCGGCCGTTCGACCTCGACTGACGCGGCGGATCCCCGCCTCTCGAAGCGAAGAGGCCCGGCCGCTTGGGCCGGGCCTCCCGTTCGCGGCGGCGGTTCCGGGGACCGCCGCCTTCCTGCTCCCCGCCGGGCCTAGAAGCGGTAGCCCAGGGCGAGGCCGTAGAAGCTCACCGAGCCGCTGGTGTCCTCGAGGTACGGAGCATCGTCCTCGAGATCGATCCACCGGTACTCGCCGAGGAGCGACAGGCGCTCCGACAGGCCGAACCGGAAGTTGACCCCAGCCTCGAGCCGCGTCACGTCGAGGTCGGAGTAGGTGTTCGTGAGGCCGAAGTCGAACATCTGGTTCGGATTGCGGGCGAGATAGTCGGCGGGAGCGGGGAGCGCGAAGGGGGCGAGCCCCGCAGCGGCCTGGCTCCACACCGCCTGGAAGCCGAGCTCGAAGCGCTCGGTGGGCTTGACCTGGAGGTTTCCGATCAGCGTGTCACTGCCGTTTTCGTAGTTGAGCACTGCGCGAGACGAGCCAACCTGGCCCGAAGTCTGTCCCGCCGCTCAACCATCGAAGAGGGCGATGCTCGCCGGGAAGTCCAGCTCCTGCTCGTGCCAGACGTAGGCCAAGCTCCACTGCACCATCGGCGAGGGCATCGACCAGAACGAGAGCGTCGCCGTCTGGCTGGTTCGCGACCAGTCGGTCAGGTCCCCACTGTCGTTGTCGCCGTCCCACCAGCGGTAGGAGAGCGATGCGGTGGTGTTCCCGTTGACGAAGCTCCCCTTCGCCCAGAGCTCGTCCCACGACTCCGCCTGGTTCGTCGAGTCGCCGATCCGCGACGCGCGCCAGACGTAGTACTGCGTCGAGTTGGGGGCGAGGGGCGAGTTGCCCGTCGCCGCGGGGGTGATGGCCGGAGAGTAGACCCCGTTCGGGAGCATGAACGGGTTGTCCACCTCGCCGTGCCGGAGCTTCGCCTCCAGTCGCACTCCCTTGGCCGGCCTGGCGTTCCAGGCGAGGCCGAGGACGTTGGAGGCAGTGTCGCTCTCGCCCACCGCGACCTCGTAGTTGTCCCGCTCGATGGTCTGGTAGTCCCAGAGGAAACGCAGTGTCCCCGCCTTGCCGGCGAGCTTCAGGGCGAGATCGAGGTTCGACTCGAGCACGTCGCGGTCGAGCGACGACTCGCGCAGGAAGTCCGGATCGAAGCCGTAGACGTCGCGATAGGTCCGGCCGACGTGCGGGCCGGCCTGCGCCACCGGCTCGACGATGTCGACGAAGACGTCGTCGGTCGAGGTCGAGTAGGCGCGGGCGCGCCAGCGCATCTTGAGACGCGACCCGAGCTGGCGCGAGGCGTTGAGCAGGTAGCCGGCGTATTCGGAGTCGAGGTTCGCGTACTCGTTGGTGGTCTTCGACCAGACCCCGCTCGCGTTGACCGCGAAGCCCGCAGCGTCCGGAACGGAGGCCTCGAGCCGGGTGATCTCCTTCGAGATGTCCGGCCGCAGGTCGACCGGCAGCACGCCGTTGAGGGCGTCGAACGCCACGCGGTTGGTGAAGATCGCGGTCCGCAGCTCGGGCTGCAGGGCGCGGTCGTAGAGCAGGCCGAGCGACTCGACCTTCTCGGTGAGGTCGCGCTGGGTGTGGGAGGCCTTCACCGCCCACTTGCGGAAGGCGAACGCCGCCTCCGCGCCGACGTCGCGCGTCTTCTCGCCCACCGGGCGGCTCTGGCTGGTGACGTGGCAGCCGTCGCAGTGCGAGAGCGCGATCGACTGCCGGTGCCCGTCGCGCTCCTGCTGGCGGAAGTTGAACGCCAGCGTGAGCGCCGGGAGCGCGGGCAGCTGCAGCTCGGTGCGGTGGTCGAGATCGCTGTAGTCGAAGCCGTAGCTGCGCCCCGGATCGATGTCCTGGTGCCGCACGACCCGACCGTGGTTGGTGGTCGCTTCGAGGTTCGCCATCGGATCGTGCGGCAGCCGACGCGAGAAGGCGACGTAGCTGGTGTGGGAGCGCACCATGCGCCGGACGTCGAACTCCAGGCTGTGGCGCTGCTGGTCGCTTCCCTTGACGTGGGAGGAGAGCAGGAGACTGCCGGCCGCGCGGTGCAGCTCGGCGCGCAGGCCGACGACGATCCCGCCGTCGGTGTCCTCGTACTCGGAGACCACCTCCTCGGAGTCGTCCGCCGAGGCATCCCGGGCGCCGAGCGTGGCCTCGACTTCGGAGGTATCCGCCGGCTGGGCGATCGCCATCGGCGCTGCCACCAGGGCGGCGAGCAGGAAGAGGAACTGGCTCTTTCTCACGGTCACCGCTCCTCTCTCAGCGCACCAGGGCCCGGCCACCGCTCGGGACGCCCTGCGAGGGGAGGTCCGAGCCGTGGATGCGGCCGTGGCACTGGGTGCAGTTGGTGGTGAAGGCGCGGTTCATGCCGGTCACGCCCCAGGGGTTCTCGCGCACGAAGCCGCCGACGTCGACCTCCGGAGCCGTGGAGCCCCGGTAGCCGGCGTGGAAGTGGAACTCGTGGCACTGCAGGCAGAGCGCCGGTTCGTTCACCGCGAGCAGGTTGTTGGCGACGCTGCCGTGCGGCACGTGGCAGTTGGCGCAGCTCTCCTGCACCGGCGGGTGCTCGAAGATGTGCGGCCCCTCCATCGCCTGGTGGCACCGGTAGCAGGTGTCGTTGAGGCGCTGATCGCCGCCCACGAGCGCGCTCTCGGTCGCGCGGTGCACGTCGTGGCAGCTCGCGCAGCTCATGAACCCCTCGCGCACGGGGTGGTGAGAGGGCATCTGGAAGCTCGCTTCGACGTCCGCGTGGCACTCCCGGCACGAGCCGAGCG
>JAHDVN010000051.1:7934-14632 GCA_023384635.1 Thermoanaerobaculia bacterium | reverse complement strand
AGCCGCCAAGCGTCGAACCAGGCCGCCGTGCGCTCGCCGGCCCCGCCCGCCCGGCGCAGCAGGCCGAGCGAACGCACCAGGACCCACGCGAGGACGGCGCTCTCCCGCTCCCCGGGACCGAGCGCCGCGAGAAGAGGCGAGGCGGCTCCCGTCTCGCCCTCGGCCTCCGCCTTCGCTCCGGCGACGAGCGCCCGCCAGCGGGCGGCGTCGCCGAGGACGCGGGCGATCACCGCCGCGGCGCGGCGCTCTTCCAGGGGGATCCCGGCCTCCCCGGCGGCGGCCGCGAGGAACGTCTCGAGCCGCTCGCCGAGCCGCCGCGCCGGCTCCGGCGGCGGGGCGGCGGTCGATGCCGGAGCGGCGCCGGAGACTGCCGGCTGGGGGAGCGGCTCGACGGGCGGGGTGCCGGGGGGCTCCCGCCGTCCGCCGGCCCCGCCCCCTGCGGCCGGAGCGGGAGCACGAACAGGGACTTCCGGGTGGGGGGGCGGTGGGGTCGTCGCGGCGGCCGCGGCGAGCGCCGCCGGATCGGCGAGTCGGGCAACCGAAGCCGCGCCGACCGGTTCCCGCTCTCCCTCATCCGGGGTCTCTTCCTCCGTGGATCGGGCGATTCCGTCCTCCACTGCCGCAGCAGCAGGCCCTCCCCTTCCCTCACCCGGAGTCTCGTCCTTCCGAGCTTCGGAGGGCTCCTCGGTGGCCGCCGGGCCGAGCGCGGTGGCAGTCCACCAGAGCTCGTCCTCCGGACTCGCGGCGGGGGCGAGGAGGGCGGCGGCGAGGTCGGGCGCGAGGAGAGCGGCGAACGGCGCGTGGAGCGGGCGGAGGGCGACGTCGAGCAGGGCCTCCCGGAGGCTCGGCACGCCGCTCCCGCCGAGCTCGGCGGCGAGCGCGTGGAGGCGGCCGTCGGGGTCGGCGAGCTCGCGCAGGTCGAGGAGCACCCGCGTCTGGTACGGGGCGAGCTCGATCTCGAAGCCGCGCGCCGCGACCTCGGCCGCCGGGCGGAGGTGCTCGAGGCCGCTTCCGGGCTCGCGCCAGGCGAGGACCCGGTCCGAGCCCCCGTCGAGGCCGAGGCCCTCGGCGAGGCTCCGGTGGCGCAGCCGCTTCGTGCCGTCCGGGAGCTTCTCGGCCGCCGGCGCTGCGGTGCGGAGGCGCCCGCGCTGTCCGTGCGGGCCGTTGTTGAAGAGCACCAGGACGCGCTCGGCGCCGCGGCGGTTGGAGAGGGCGTAGACGTCTTCGCGCACCCCGCCGTCGTCGCCCTCCAGGTCGTAGAGGCAGAACCACTCGACGCCGGAGAAGAGAGCCCGGCGGTGGAGGAGCGGGAAGACCTCCCGCTCGTGCCGGGCGAGCAGCCAGGGGTCGGGCTCCTCGTCGTGGTAGGCGCGGCGGTACTCCATCCCGTAGCGTTCGGCGAACCCCTCGACCTGGCCGTGCCCGAACATCGGCAAGCCGGGCAGCGTCGCCATCAGCGTCGCGACGCCGAAGTACTTGTCCCCCTTGCCGAACTGGTCGACCGCGGTGCGTTCGTCCGGGTTGCTCGCGAAGTTCACGAACCGGTAGAGGATCTCCGGGTCGAACTCGAGCGTGTCCTTGAGGATCCGCCGGTACTTCGCGTTCTCCTCGTCGCGCAGGCAGACCATGAAGGCGCTGTTGTAGACCCGGTGCATGCCGAGCGTGCGGACGAAGTAGCCCTCCATGAGCCAGAAGGCCTCGGCGAGCAGGAGCGTGTCCGGCGTCTCGGCGGCGCAGCGGTCCACCACCTCGCGCCAGAACTCCTGCGGCATCCGGGCGTCGAAGTCGGCGCGCGTGAGGCCGCGGCCGGCGCGGGAGGGGATGTCGCCGCCGGTGCCCGGCTCCGGGTACCAGAGCCGCTGGAAGTGGCGCTTGGCCAGCGTCATCGCGGCGTCGAAGCGGACGATCGGGAACTGCCGCGCCACGCGCAGGATGGTCTGCATCGCCGCCTCGCGGACGTCCTCGCGCAGGTAGTCGAGCTGGGCGGTGTCGTTCCACGGCATGTGGGTGCCGTCGTTGCCGTGGTAGAGGTAGCGGACCTCGCCGGTGCGCCGGTCGGTGCGGCGGAAGACGACGGCGGCGTCGCTGCGCGTGTAGTAGTGGTCCTCGAGGTGGATGCCCACCCCCGGGTCGGGCGAGAGGTCCGGGCCGTCGAAGGAGTAGGAGGGGAAGGGCGGATAGGGGAGCTGCACGAACCACTCCGGGTGCTCGAGCACCCAGCGGCCGTCGATGCCGACGTGGTTCGGCACCATGTCGCTGGCGAGGCGGATGCCGCGGCGGGCGGCGCGCGCGGAGAGGTCGGCGAGCGCCGCCTCGCCGCCGAGCTCGCCGGCGATCACGTAGTCGAAGAGCGAGTAGGCCGAGGCCACCGCCTCGGGGTTGCCCATCATCTGCTTGATGCGCCGCGAGGCGCGGCTGCGCTCCCAGAGGCCGATCAGCCAGAGCCCGGTGACGCCGCGGCGGGCGAGCTCGTCGAGCTCGGCGTCGGGCACCTCGGCGAGGGTCGAGATCGGGCGACCGTGGCGCCGCGAGAGCTGGTCGAGCCAGACGAAGACGTTCTTGGCGAGCAGCACCAGCCGCGGCATCCACTCGCGGTCGGGAGTGAACGCCTCGGGCTCGGCGGCCAGCCCGCCGAGCTCGGGCAGGGGGAGCTCGGCGGCGGTGAGCTCCGGAGCTCCGCCGAAGCCGCCCGCGGCGGGGAGGAAGGCCCGCCCCTCCTCCTTCAGCACGTCGAGCGCGGTGAGGAGCTCGAGCGCGAGCGAGCGGCCGATGATCTCTCCGAAGCGGGCGAGGAGGAGCCGCAGCTGAGCCTCGGCCGAATGGGGGGCGGCGAGCGCCGGGGCGCGCAGCAGGTCGAGGATGTGCTCCTCGGCGTCCGGCCCGGCGAGATCGTCGGGGACGCGGTGGCGGCCGAACGCCTCGCGGAGCGAGCCCACGACCTGCGGATAGGGCGTCGCGGCGGCGAGCGGCGTGTCGTCGAAGAGCTCGCGGTGGCGGGCGAAGGCCGGGTTCAGGTTGTTGAGCCAGAGGAGGACCAGCTCCTCGAGCGCCGCCTCCCGGTGGGGCTCGCCGCCCGTCTCGCCGGCCAGCCACTCCCCCGGCTCCTGTTCGCGCCGGTAGACCGCGACCGGCGGGAACTCGTGGCAGAACCCCCCGAGGGTGCGCGCCACCGCCTCGGGCCCCAGGCGCTCGGCGAAGAGGGCGAGCGCCTTGCCGAGCAGGCGGGGATCGGTCCGCTCCCGGAAGCGCCGCAGGAGGATGTGGTTGATCTCGTCGACGAGGCCGACGGCGGCGATCTCCCCCACCGAGACCGCCCGCTCCGGGTGGCGGGATGCCTCCCGGCCGGCGTTGATCGCCGCGGCGAAGCGGCGGGCGGCCGTGAAGTGGGCCACGAGCGCCCGGCCCGTGAAGCCGAAGAGGTCCTCGTCGAACCGGTAGCGGTCGCGGGCGGGGCGGGAGACGTGGAGCTCGCGGGGGGTGCCGAGCGGCAGGGGAGAGGGGGGTTCCACGAGGGGCATGCTACCGGAGCGGAGGGAGCGGGGCGGACCCGCCCGAACGGTGGGGTCCGGGGCGCCCCCCACCCTGTACAATCCGCCGGTATCCCGTCAGTCGTCCCCCGGGGCCGGACGGCCCTCCCGGGGACGCGAACCGCACCACCTGAGGAGGAGACCTGTTGAGCGACAAGCGATACCAGCCGTATGTTCCGGCCGGCTCGAACATGCTCGAGTTCAGCCTGCGGGCGCTGATCCTGGGCCTGCTGCTGAGCGTCATCCTGGGCGCGGCCAACGCCTACCTCGGCCTGAAGGCCGGCATGACCATCGCGGCCACCTATCCGGCGGCGGTCATCGCGATGGCGGTGCTGCGGATCTTCCGGGGCAACATCCTGGAAGAGAACTTCGCCCGTACCGTCGGCTCGATCGGCGAGTCGGTCGCGGCGGGGGCGATCTTCACGATCCCCGCGTTCGTGATCCTCAAGATCTGGAAGTTCGAGCCCGGCCACATGGCGGGCGAGTACTGGATCGCCACCTCGCTGATGATCCTGGGCGGCCTGCTCGGCATCATGTTCGTGACCATCCTCCGCCGCGTCATGGTCGAGGACGAATCGCTGCCGTTCCCGGAGTCGCGGGCCGCGGCGGAGATCCACAAGGCGGGCCAGAAGGGCTCCGAGGCCGCGGCCCAGCTCTTCAAGGCGATGGGGGTCGGGGCGCTCATCCAGTTTCTCGCCGACCTCGGCGTCTTCGCCAAGTCGAACGCCTTCGCGGTCGGTGTGGGCAAGCTCAAGGAGGGGTTCGTCCGCCTCGGTCTCGACGCGACCTCCAACAAGGTCACGGCGGGCGGCGTCACCACCATGCACGCCCCGGCGGCGAGCCCGGCCTACATCGGCGTCGGCTACATCATCGGCCCCGAGCTGGGGGCGCTGAACTTCGCGGGCGGCCTGCTCGCCTGGGGGCTGTTCGTGCCGCTGCTGGTCTTCTTCCTCGGACCCTCGCTCATCGGCACCTACACCGACGCCGCCGGGGTCGAGAACTGGGCCCGCCTGACGAACCACCTCTACCAGTTCATCGTCCGCCCGATCGCGGTGGGCGGCATGCTGGTGGGCGCCTCGTTCACGCTCTACAAGATGCGGAAGAACCTCGCCACCGGGATCAAGCGGGGCATCGCGGACGTCAAGAAGTCGGCCGCCGCCGCCGCCCCCACCGACCGCACCGAGCGCGACCTGCCGTTCAAGACGGTGCTGATGGGGATCGGCGCCATCCTGATCCTCATGGTTGCCCTCTACTTCTTCTTCACCAAGGCGATCGGCGCCTCGATCCTGGCGGCGATCGTGATCCTCGTCACCGGCTTCTTCTTCGCCGCCGTCTCCGGCAACCTGGTGGGCATGATCGGCTCCTCGAACAACCCGATCTCGGGGCTCACGCTGGCCACCACCATCGTTGCGGCGCTGACCATGGTCATCATCGGCGCCAAGGGGATGGAGGGGGTCGCGGCGGTGCTCGGGGTGGCCGCGGTCGGCTGCGTCTCGGCGGCGGTGGCCGGCGAGATGCTGCAGGACCTCAAGGTCGGGCACATCCTCGGCGGCACGCCGTGGAAGATGCAGGTGGGCGACATCATCGGCGTCATCGTCGCCGGCCTCGTCCTCTTCTTCCCGCTCTACGTGCTGCACGTCTCCGACCTGAAGGCGAATCCGGCGCTCGGCGGCTTCGGCGGCCCGAACCTCCCGGCGCCCCAGGCCGGCCTCATGGCGGCGGTCTCGCAGGGGATCGTGGGCGGCGAGATGGCCTGGCCGCTGGTGCTGGTCGGCATCGCCATGGGGATCTCCCTCATCCTGGTGCGGGTCAAGAGCCCGATGCTCTTCTCGGTCGGCATGTACCTGCCGCTCGAGACCACCTTCGCGATCTTCATCGGCGGCATGATCCGCGGCTTCGTCGACAAGCTGCGCGAGAAGCGGAAGCTCAACGAGGCGCAGAAGGCGCGGGTGGAGAACGCCGGCGTGCTCGCCGCCTCGGGCCTCATCGCGGGCGAGGCGCTGGTCGGCCTGCTGGTCGCCACGGCGGTCTTCGTGCGCGACCGGATGGGCCAGCCGGCCGAGTTCTTCCACGTCCCGGGCCTGGCCGGCGTGGCGCCCTACCTGGCGCTGCCGGTCTTCGCCATCCTCGCCTGGTACCTGATCAAGGTGCCGATGTCGAAGGCCGGTGCGGCCGACGAGCCGGCGCCCCCGACCGCGGTGATGTAGCGCCCGGCGGGTGGTTCCGGAGATCAGAGGGGCGGGCCTCGCGGCCCGCCCCTTTCTCGTTCCGGTGCCCCGCCGCGCGGGGCGGCGAGGTCGCTACCAGGTCACCTCGAAGACCGCGCGGCAGCCGTCGTCGACCCAGATCTCGTTGCGGTTGAAGCCCCACGTGCGGCCGGCGCGGCACGGGGTGTCGCTCAGCTGCTTCTCGAGCCGCACGCGGGCGCCGCGGGGGATCGAGCACTCCTTGCGCCGCCCCTTCTGCGACTCGCAGCGGATCATCCGGCTGCCCTCGCCGGTGCCCGTGCCCGGCCAGACCGAGATCTCGTCCTGGGCGGTGCCCCAGCGCTCCACGCGCACCTCGTAGACGCGGTCGTTGCGGTCGACCCGGCAGACCCCCTCGGTACCGTCGGCGGCGCGCCAGTAGAGGGTGCCGGAGCCGCCACCCCGCTCCTGGGTGCGGCTGTCGTTCCACCGCGTCTCCTGGTTCACCAACACGCGGGCCGCTTGGCGGCAGGCTTCGCGGGCGCCCGCCGGCTGCGCCAGCGCGGCCGTCCCGGCGAGGGTCAGGACGGCCGCGGCCGCCGAGGCCCACTTCGTGGTCCTGCTCATCGTTCGTCTCCTCTGGGAAAGGGATGATGCGGAGGGAGCGTAACAGCGGAGGCGGGCGGCGGGGGAGAGGGGGTGAGAAGATCGCAGCCGGGAGGACGAGGGCCGAGGCCCGGAGGGAGGTCGCGATGAGCGGAGACCGGCAGAGCTACCACATGACGCCCGAGGAGTTGCGGCGGCACGGCCGGGAGGTGCTGGAGTGGGTCGCCCGCTACCAGGAGCGGGTCGAGGAGCTGCCGGTCCTCTCGCGCGTCGCGCCGGGGGAGGTGCGCGCGGCGCTGCCGCTCTCGCCCCCCGAGGAGCCCGAGCCGTTCGCGGACGTGCTCGCCGACCTCGAGCGGGTGATCCTGCCCGGCCTCAC
>JAHDVN010000051.1:558-7924 GCA_023384635.1 Thermoanaerobaculia bacterium | reverse complement strand
GTCGCCGAGTTTCTTCGGCTACTTCCCGGCCAACGCCTCGGGGCCCGCGATCCTGGGCGAGCTGCTCGCGGCGGGGCTCGGGGTGCAGGGGATGCTCTGGGCCACCAGCCCCGCCTGCACCGAGCTCGAGACCCACGTCCTCGACTGGCTGGTCGAGCTGCTCGGGCTCCCGGAGGCGTTCCGCTCCGAGGGCCCGGGCGGCGGCGTGATCCAGGACTCCGCCTCCTCGGCGGCGCTCTGCGCGCTGCTCGCGGCGCGCGACCGGGCGAGCGGCTGGGAGACGAACCGGACCGGCCTCGCCGGCTCTCCGCCGCTCGTCGGCTACACCTCGACCCAGGCGCACTCGTCGCTCGAGAAGGCGGCGATGATCGCCGGGCTCGGCCGCGACGGGCTGCGGCTGGTGGAGGTCGACGGTGCCTTCGCGATGCGCCCCGATCGGCTGGAGGCGGCGATCGCCGCCGACCGCGCGGCAGGGCGGATCCCCTGCTTCGTCGCGGCCACCGTCGGCACCACCTCCTCGACCGCCATCGACCCGGTGCGGGCGATCGGCGAGATCGCCCGCCGGGAGGGGCTCTGGCTCCACGTGGACGCCGCGATGGGCGGCACCGCCGCGATCTGCCCCGAGCTGCGCCACCTGCAGGACGGCCTCGAGCTCGCCGACAGCTACTGCTTCAACCCGCACAAGTGGATGTTCACGAACTTCGACTGCGACGCCTTCTGGGTCGCCGACCGCGCGGCCCTGGTGCGCACCCTCTCGGTGCTCCCCGAGTACCTCCGCAATCGCGCCACGGAGTCCGGCGCGGTGATCGACTACCGCGACTGGCAGGTGCCGCTGGGGCGTCGCTTCCGCGCGCTGAAGCTCTGGATGGTCCTGCGCTGGTACGGCGCGGAGGGGATCCGCCACCACGTGCGCCGGCACGTGGCGCTGGCCCGGGAGGTCGCCCGCCGCGTCCAGGCCTCGGACCGCTTCGAGCTGGCGGCCCCGGTCCCCTTGAACCTCGTCTGCTTCCGCCATCGCGCGGGGGACGCCTTCAACGAGCGGCTCCTCGAGCGGCTCAACGGCAGCGGCGACCTGTTCCTGACCCACACCCGCCTGGCGGACCGCCACACGCTCCGGCTCGCCATCGGCCAGACCTGGACCGAGGCGCGGCACGTCGAGCGCGCCTGGGGGCGGATCGAGGAGGAGGCGGCGCGGCTCGAGGCGGAGCGGTAGGAGCGCCGCGCGCGGAGTCCCGTTCATGGCGTTCGACGCCTTCGCCCTCGTCCTCTGCCTCTTCGCCGCCGGCAAGCTCGCGGCGCGGCTCGGGCTCTTCCCGTCGACCGGCGCCGAGGTCCTGAACCTCTTCGTGCTCTACGTCTGCCTGCCGGCGGCGGTGCTGCGGCACGCCCCGGCGCTGCGCCTCGAGCCGGCCCTCCTCGGCCTCGTCGCCGTCCCCTGGCTGGCGCTCGCGGCCGGCGCTGGCCTCGCCCACCTCGCGGCCGCCGGGCTGCGGCTGGGGCGGGAGGAGCGCGCGGTGCTGCTGCTCTGCGTGCCGCTCGGCAACACCTCGTTCCTCGGCTACCCGATGACCGAGGCGCTGCTCGGGCGCGAGGCGCTGCCGTACGCGGTGGCGTACGACCAGATGGGCTCGTTCGTGGCGCTCTCGACCTGGGGCCTCTGGGTGGTGGCGCGCTACGGCGGCGGCGAACCCCCGGCCGGGCGGGCGCTGCTCGGGCGGCTGCTGCGCTTTCCGCCGTTTCCGGCCCTGCTCCTGGCGCTCACCTGGATGCCCGAGAGCCCGCCGGCGCTCGTGGCCGGCCTCCTCGAGCGCCTCTCCGGGGCGCTCCTGCCGGTGGTGGCGTTCGCGCTGGGGCTCCAGATCCGGCTCCGCCTGCCCCGCGCGGCGCGCGCCCCGCTCGCCGTCGGCCTCGCCCTGAAGCTCGCCGTGCTGCCGGCCTTCGCCCTGGTCGTCGTGCGCCTGCTCGGTCTCGCCCCCCTGCCGGCCTCGGCGGCGGTGCTCGAGACCGCGATGCCGCCGATGATCACCGCCGCGGCGCTGGCGAGCTCGCACCGCCTCGCCCCGGAGCTGGCGGCGGCGCTCGCCGGCTTCGGCGTCCTCGCCGCGCTGGTCACCCTCCCGCTCTGGGCGGCCCTGCTCGCCTGAACGGCGCGGCCGTGTGACAACGCGGTGTCGGATCCGCTCCGGGGTGTTGCCGGGGCGCCGGGTCGGCTAGAGTCGGGGGGCCGCGTTCCGGCCCCCCGCCGATGCCCCGATCGTTCGCCCGCTCCCCCTGGCCTCCCCGCATCGGCTGGACCCTCCTCGCCCTCGTCTTCGCGCTCTTCGTCTGGGGCCTCGAGCGCCGCGCGGACCTCGAGGCGCAGGGCGAGAGCGTGATCCGGATGCTCTTCGTCCCCTCCGTCGAGCAGGGGACGCTGGTGCGCCGGGGCGAGGATCTCGCCCGCTTCGTGCGCGAGGACAGCGGCCTGGTGCTCCGCTCCGAGGTGCCGACGAGCTACGCCGCGGTGGTCCAGGCGCTCGGGGCCGGACAGGCCGACGTGGCCTGGATGCCCGCTTTCGCCTACGAGCTCGCCCGCGCGCGCTACGGCGCCGAGGTGCGGCTCCAGGTGGTGCGGTCGGTCGACCGTTTCGCGGTGGTGATCACCCGCAGCGGCCCGGGGCAGCCGGAGGATATCGAGGCCCTCGCCGCCCGCCGCGTCGCCCTGCCGCGCTCGCTCACCGCGGCGTTGCGGGCCAAGGTGGTCGCGCGCCTCGACGCCCGGGCGCCGGGCTGGGTCGAGGTGCCGGTCGAGAGCGACCTCGAGGCGGTGCGCCGGCTGGTGGAGAGCCCGCTCGAGGTCGACGGCGCGGTCTCCTCGCACGTTTTTTCGGGCCCCTCCGACCTCGTGGGGGACGGGCGCAAGGAGCTCGAGGGGCACCGCCCCGGGACGCTGCTCGAGACCCGGATCGTCGACACCACCGAGGCGCCGGTGGCCGAGCCGGTCGCCCACTACTACGGCTGCATCTACACGCGGAGCGACTCGCCGTACCGGCGCATCGCCGACCTCCACGGCCGCCGCTTCGCCTTCTCCGACGAGACCTCCACCTCGGGGGCGATCTTCCCGCGTCTGCTCCTCGACCGGCACGGCGTGGCGCTCGGCCGCGTCTACTACGCCGGCGGGCACCCGAACGCGGTGCAGGCGGTCTGGGACGGCAAGGCGGACGCGGGGGCGGCTTTCTACTCGCCGCCGAGCGCCCAGCACGCCCGCGACGGGACGCTGGTGGGCGACGCCCGCCACCTCGTGATGCGCCGGATCTCCGACCCCGACGCGCGCCGCCGCTTCCTCGACGAGGTGCGGGTGCTGGCGCTGACCGATCCGATCCCGAACGACGTCTGCGTCGTCCGCCGGGGCTTCCCGGCCCGCACCTGGGAGCGCTTCGCCGGCTCCCTCGACCGCTTCATCGCCACCCCCGAGGGGCAGCTGGCCCTCTACGACCTGGTGGCGGCGATCGGCGTGGCGCCGGCCGACGACGAGGCGTTCCGCGGCTTCCGCCAGGCGCTCGCCGTGGCCGGGATCCGGATCGAGGATCTGATGGCGGCCGAGGAGCAGAAGCTCGCGAACCGCCGCGGTCAGGCGACGCCGCTGCCGGTCCCGGAGGCGAAGGCCCCGTGAGCGCCACCCCGGCGCCCTCCGGCGCGCGCGAGGCGGTCCGCGTCGAGGGCCTCTCGAAGGTCTTCCCGGACGGGGTGCGCGCGCTCGACGGCGTCTCGCTCGCGGTGGAGGAGGGGGAGTTCCTCGCCGTGCTCGGTCTCTCGGGCTCGGGCAAGTCGACGCTGCTGCGCTGCATCAACCGGCTGATCGACCCGACCGAGGGGCGGGTCTGGATCTTCGGACGCGAGATCACCGCGGCGCAGGGGCGCGAGCTGCGGGCGATCCGCGCCGCGATCGGCATGATCTTCCAGCAGTTCAACCTGGTGCGGCGGCACTCGGTGCTGCAGAACGTCCTCTCCGGGGCGCTCGGTCGCAGCGGCCTGCTCTCGAGCCTGCTCCTGCACTTCTCCGACGAGGAGCGGCGGCGGGCGCGGGCCTGCCTCGAACGGGTCGGCCTCGAGGGGCGCGAGGAGAGCCGCGCCGACGCCCTCTCCGGCGGCCAGCAACAGCGGGTGGCGGTGGCGCGCGCCCTCATGCAACAGGCCCGCCTGGTGCTCGCCGACGAGCCGGTGGCGTCGCTCGACCCGGCGCTGCGCCACTCGGTGATGCGCCACATCGAGGCCCTCAACCGGGAGGAGGGGATGACCGTCCTCTGCTCGCTCCACGACCTCGACCTGGTGCAGCGCTACGCCACCCGGGTGGTCGCCCTGAAGGAGGGGCAGCTGGTCTTCGAGGGGCGGCCGGAGGCGTTCGACGGCGACACCTTCCGGCGCATCTACGGCCACGACGCCGAGCCGGCCGCGGCTCTCGCGGGGGGGCGGGCGTGACCGACGCCGGCGCGCCGCGGCGGGTGCTCCGCCCCGAGACCCCGTGGCAGAAGGGGTGGCGGCGGCTGCAGGCCCTCGGCATCGACGGCCTGCTGCTGGCCCTCGCGCTGGTGATGGGCGAGTTCCTCTTCCACGCCTTCTCCGGCGAGCGCGGCCCGACCGGCCTGCTGCTGACGCCCGAGGAGATCCTCGGCCGGCTCGCCTACCTGCCGGCGCTCGCGCTGGGCTTCGCCGGGGCGCTCGTCTGGAACCTCTTCTACCGCTCGATCGGCGCGCCGATCGGACGGGTGCTGACCCGCGGCGTGCCGGAGGAGGAGGCCGACCTGCCGTGGACGCGGACCCTGCGCGGCTGGTTCGGGGCGCTCTTCGTCGAGCTGACCTTCTTCACCGGCTGGATCATCACCGAGGTCCAGCTGGTGACCTTCCTCACCAACTTCAACAAGGCCTCCGACATGGTGCGGGGGCTCGCGAGCCCCTCGGGCGAGGTGCTGCGCGAGGGGCTGGTGCTGCTGGTGCAGACCGTCTTCCTCGCCTTCATGGCCACCGCCTTCGCGATCCCGGTGGCGTTCGCCCTCTCCTTCGCGGCCGCCCGCAACCTGACACGCGGCAGCGCCACGGCCCGCATCCTCTACAGCGTGGTGCGGGCGGTGATGAACTTCACCCGCGCCGTCGAGCCGCTGGTCTGGGCGCTCATCTTCATCTCCTGGGTGGGGATCGGACCGTTCGCCGGCGTGCTCGCGCTCTGGATCCACTCGGTGGCGTCGCTCGCCAAGCTCTACTCCGAGCAGATCGAGTCGATCGACCGCGGACCGGTGGAGGCGATCACCGCCACCGGCGCCTCCTACCTGCAGGTGCTGCGCTACGGCGTGGTGCCGCAGGTGGTGCCGCCGTTCCTCTCCTTCACGATCTACCGCTGGGACATCAACGTCCGCATGTCGACGATCATCGGCTTCGTCGGCGGAGGCGGCATCGGCTACATCCTGAAGCCCCGCGTCGACCTCGGCGAGTGGGGAGAGGTCGGCACCCTCGTCCTCCTCATCGCCGTCGCCGTCTGGGTGATGGACCTCGTCTCGGCGCGGATTCGCGAGCGGATCGTCTGACGCGGGGCGGAGGGAGCGTGGCCCCCGCGGGCCCGGGACGCCCCTCCGGCCTGTCTTCACGCAATCGCGTGTTACACTCATTTTCGTGAAGACGACCCCCGAACGCCCTGCGACGCAGAACGTCACGCTCGCCCTGCCGAAGGGGGTCCTGACGCGCGTCAAGGTGCTCGCGGCCGAGAGGGGGACGTCGATCTCGGCGCTCCTGGCGGGCCTCCTGGAGGAGACGGTGGAGCGTGACCACGCTTTTCGCCGTGCGCGCGAGCGGGGCCTCGCGGCCCTTCGGAAGCCCGCCGATCTCGGCACGCGTGGCCGGCGGCCGGCCTCCAGGGACGACCTGCATGAGCGCTGAGGTGCCGCGGGAGTTCGTCGACACGAACGTCTTCGTCTACGCCTTCGACGCCGGCAGCGGGGAGAAGGGGGAGAGGGCGAGAGCGCTCGTGAGGGAGCTCTGGGAGGGAGGGCGAGGCTGCCTGAGCCTGCAGGTCCTCCAGGAGCTCTACGTCACGTTGACCCGGAAGGTCGCGAGACCCCTCGCCGCCGAGGCGGCGGCCCGGATCGTCGAGGACCTCTCGGCCTGGCCCTGCCACGAGCCGTCGAGGGCCGACCTCGTCGACGCGATCGCGCTGTCGCGGAAGGCCCGGATCTCGCTCTGGGACGCCCTGATCCTCCAGAGCGCCCGCGCGAGCGGCTGCGCCGTCCTCTGGAGCGAGGACCTGAACGCCGGGCAGAAGCTCGCCGGCGTCGTCGTCCGGAACCCCTTCGGCTGACCCTCCTCGCCGGCTGCGGAAGCTCCGTCCCGGGCCGTCCTCGCGGCGGTATGTATCTGCACGTATCTGTGCCATGCACGTATCTGTGCCAGACATGAAATCGTGCATTGTCGTCGGAGCCGAACGAGTCCTGCCCCGACGGCGTTTCCTCGGGCTCGTCCCGCGCATCGTCGGCACGCTCGTCCTCCTCGTCGCCGTCGCCGTACGGGTGATGGACCTCGTCTCGGCGCGGATTCGCGAGCGGATCGTCTGACGGGGCGGGGGGGGCGGCGGGAGCGGCTCGCCGTTCCACCGAAGGCTGGACCCCTCGGCCCGGGTGGAGCATGCTGACGATGCCGGGAGCGCTGTCCGAGAAGCGCCCCCGCGCTCCATACCCACGGGAGGGCCCCGATGAGACCTACCCACCTGCTCGCATTCCTCGTCGTCCTGACGCTTCCGGGCCCCGCTCCGGGCGGGAGCGCGGAGGTCGCACGCCCGACGGCGCCTTCGCGTACCGAGGAGGGGGCGCCGGGGCGCGAGCAGGAGGCGCCCGGGCGTGTGACGTGGGTCCGGGTTCCTGCCGGGGCGTTCGAGATGGGCTGCACGGCGTGGGACGGCGACTGCGGCGAGGAGGAGAAGCCGGCGCGCCGGACGACGCTGACGCGGCCGTTCGAGATGGCGGAGACGGAGACGACCGTGGCGCAGTACGAGAGCTGCGTGCGCTCCGGGTCGTGCCGCGCGGTGGAGAAGCCGGGCTTCGGGCAGGGCGACGACCACCCGGTGGTGAAGGTGAGCTGGAACGAGGCCGAGGCGTTCTGCCGGTGGGCCGGCGGGAGGCTGCCGACGGAGGCGGAGTGGGAGCGGGCGGCCCGCGGAGGACGGCCGGCGAGCAGGTACCCCTGGGGGGATTCGATCCGCCGCGAAGAGGCGAACTACGGCGGAACGGGCGGGCGGGACGCCTGGGGGAAGACGAGCCCGGTGAAGCGCTTCGCGGCGAACGGATTCGGCCTCTACGACATGGCCGGAAACGCGTCGGAGTGGGTGAAGGACTGGTACGACCCG
>JAHDVN010000051.1:0-548 GCA_023384635.1 Thermoanaerobaculia bacterium | reverse complement strand
CCGACGACGGACCCGACGGGGCCGTCGTCGGGGACCTTCCGCGTGCTGCGGGGCGGCTCGTGGGACGGCGTCCCGTGGGGCCTGCGCGTCTCGGTCCGCCCCGGGCTCACACCGGACTCCCGGAACGACGACGTCGGCTTCCGGTGTGCCAGGAACGTGGACCCTTGACTCCCGAGCCCCCGGGCCCTCGAGCCAAAGGGCCCCGGGGCTCGACGCCGCCGGGCTCCTCCGGAGCGCACGCGCGAGCGGTTGCGCCGTCCCCGCACGCGTAGAATCGCCACCGTGAGCGCCGTCGTCGATCCCGTCCGGAGCTTCCTCGAGCTGGAGAAGCGGCTCGAACGCGAGCCGGTGGCCTCGCAAGGGGAGATCGCCCGGGGCGTCTACATGATGACGCCGCGGCCGCGGGCCGCGCACGGTGGCGTGCAGGCGAACCTCGCGGCCGCCCTCCGCCTCCGCTTCGGCTGGGGCGAAGGGATCGCGGCGCCGGAGTGGCTCTTCGTCGTCGAGCCGGAGATCCGGTCGGAGGAGAACCTCTCGCGGCTCGTCCC
>JAHDVN010000050.1:9217-14729 GCA_023384635.1 Thermoanaerobaculia bacterium | reverse complement strand
TGGCGGAAGGCGACGGCGGCGGCGAGCTTCTTCCATTCGACGAGGAGCGCGCCCGAGCGCCGGGCGCGGCCGAAGCGGAGGTGGGCGGAGAGCGAGGCCTCGCGCAGGCGGCTCTCGAGGTCGTCGAGCCGCACACCGCGCGGCGACCAGGCGAAGTGCCCGGCGACCTCGACGTCCTCGACCGAGAGGACGTTCTCGACCCAGTCGGGCAGGTCGCGCCGGGTGGCGAAGAGGCCGACCAGCGGCACCGAGTCGCGCAGGCGGACGGTGAACCGGGTCCGCGCCGAGGGTTCGGGGGGGAGCCGCACCTCCCCCGCCGGCAGCTCGATGCGCGCCCACCAGCCCGGGGCGAAGGCGGGCCCGGCGGCGGCGGCCTGCGGGCTCGCGAAGTCGCGGAGCTCGAGGCGGGTGCCGGCGAGGTCGAAGGTCCGGGTGAGCAGATCGGGGCTGGCGAGCGCGAGGTCGATCGCGACGTCGCCGGCGAGGTCGAGGTCGCGGTAGCGCACGGCGGCGTCCTCGATCCGCGTCGCCACCAGCCCGCGGGCGGCGAGGCTCCCGAGGTCGACGTCGAGGCCGCCGGCGACGCTGCCGCTGCCGCCCACGAGGGTGAGCGGCAGGCTCGCGGGGAGCAGGCGGTCGAGGCGCGCGAGGTCGGCGAGGCGCGCCGTGCCGAGGTCGACGCGGGCCGACCCCGAGCGCGGGCGCGGCTGGAGCAGGAGGTCGCGCGTGGTGGCCGTGAGGGCGAGGCCGGTGCCGGTGAGGTCGGGCGCCTGGGCTCCGCGCGGGAAGAGCTCGAACGCCTCGAACTCGACGCGGAGGTCGCCGCGCGGACCCGCCTCGTCCTCCGCGGTCTCGAGCCGCGCGCTGGCGCGGCCGGTGGCCTCGAAGTCGAGGAGCCGCATGCGCAGCGGCGAGGGGGCGAGCTCGATCCGGCTCCCGGGGGCGATCGCACCGGAGCGGACCGCGAGGCGGATGGTGGCCGGCGTGGGGACCGGCTCGACCTCCACCCAGCGCGCGAGACCGAAGTGGGCGAGCAAGCCCGCCACCGAGAGGCGCCCGTCGAGCTCGGCGCGGCCCGTCACCCGCGGCAGCACCGCCCAGCCGCGCTCCTCCTGGAACGGCCAGGGGGCGACCTCGATCTCGGCCGTGCCGGCGAGGGCGTCGGCGCCCGGCGCGTCGCCGACGGCGAGGAGCGCCTCGCGCACCGTCGCCCGCGACGGGAACACCTCCGCCTCGCGCCCCGCGCGCTGCGCGAAGCCGCCCACGGCCGCGATCTCGCCCGTGAGGCGCAGCTCGTCGATCCAGACCTCGCGGACGCCCTCGACCTCGGCCCGCGGGACCTCGATCGACCACTTCGGCCGCACCGCCCGCGGCGGCGAGGGGGGCGGGGCGAGGGGCGGGATCGGCGGCAGCCAGCGGGCCCGCTCCGGGTCGGCCTGCGGCGGGCCGGGCTCGGCCTCTGCGCCCGCGGCCTCGGGCGGACCGGCCCGCAGGATCTGCGCGGTGACCCCGTGCGCCTCGACTCCGACCAGCCGCACCCGGCGGCCGAGGAGGGGCAGCGGGGAGAGCCAGCCGCTCGCCTCGTCCACGGTCAGGCGCCAGCGCAGGCGCGGCGTCTGCCCGCGCACCTCGAGGCCCGCCACCGAGGCGTGGAACGGCACCCAGGAGCGGGCCGAGGCGAAGGAGAAGCCGATCTTCTCCGGCCGGCGGTCGAGCCAGCGGGCGAGCAGGCCGCTCTCGGCCGCGAGCGCGAACGCCGCGACGTAGGCGACCTCCGCCGCCAGGAGGCCCACGGCGAGCCGCCGGAGCCACTTTCCCCATCCACTGCCGAAGCGAGTCGCGAGCCGCATCTGCCCCCAGCCTCCGGGTTGCCACCGCGGACGATAGCGCGGGCCGGGAGGATCCGAACGGCCCCCGCGGCGGGAGATGGGCCGCCCGGCCGGCGCGATCCGGAGCCCGGCCCGCATAGAATGCGCGGCATGTTCTGCCCCGAATGCGGCGGCGAGTACCGCCCCGGCTTCACCGTCTGCGCCGACTGCAACGTGGCGCTCGTCTCCTCCCTCGAGGAGGTCCAGGCCGCCCGTCCGGTCGCCGAGCTCGAGGAGCTGCTCGCGACCCACGACCCCGAGGAGCTCGGCGAGATCGTCGGCCGGCTCGAGGAGGAGGAGATCCCCTACGTGGTGCACGCGGGCACCGCCCTCCCGCTCGAGGACGAGAAGGGGGAGCTGCGCCGCGGGCGGCCGGAGCCCTGGGAGGCGCGGCTCCTCGTGCACGGCCCGCGCCTCGAGGAGGGCGAGCAGCTGCTCGCCGAGGTGCGCGCCGCGCGCCCGCTCCCCCGCGGCTGATCGCGCCTCTGATCCGGCGCCCGGGCGGCGCCGGGTGAGGCTCCCCGAGCGGTCGGGAGCGCCCGCGAGGTTGACCCGAAGCGCCGCTTTCGGTAGGGTTTGGGCGTCCTGCTGGGAGGTCGTTCAATGGTAGGACATGCGGCTCTGGACCGCAGAATCGGGGTTCGAGTCCCTGCCTCCCAGCCACTTCTCCTCACCCTCCGCGCATCTGTCGTTTGAGCCTCCGGGGCGGGCAGCGCGCCGCGCCGCCCCGTCGCGGCGTGGCGGTCACCCGGGCGGCAGCGGATAATCGGAGTCGTGACGCCGCTCGAGCAGCTCGTCGACGCCTTCGCGGCCGGGGTCTACGTCCTCTTCGGCTTCGTCCAACTCGACCTCTGGCGGCGGCGTCCCGCGGAGCGGGGCCATCTCTGGGTCGCGGTCACCGCCGTGGGGGCGCTCGCGGTGGACCTGACGGGGATGGTCCACCGGGCCGCCGGCGCCGACACGTGGGCGGCGCTGCTCGTCGCCAACTCGCTGGGGGTCGCGGTGGCCAGCGCCGCCCTCCTCGAGCTCGCCGCCTGGCTCGCCCGCCTCCGCGTGGGGCGGCTCGGACGCGCGCTCCAGGGCGCGGCGCTCCTGGCGGCGCTCGCGGCGGCGCTCGGCCCCCCATGGCTCGTCGCCACGCCGCTGGTCGCCGCGTTGCTGCTGGCCGGGGCGGGAGCCCGAGCCGCGAGGAGCGTCGTGGCCGGCGAGCCCGGCGCGCGCACCTTCGCGCGCGGCTTCCTCTTCCTCGTCCTCTGCCTGGTGCTCGACGTGCTCCAGGAGCTGAGCCTGCTGCCGGCGCTCTACGGCCTGCCGCTCCTCGGCTTCGTGGTGCTCTTCCTCGCCTCGGCCAAGTCGCTCGCCGACCGCCAGGAGCGCGAGCGGGAGGAGCTCGCCGGCCTGCGGCGCGACCTCGAGGAGCGCGTCGAGGCGCGCACCGCCGAGCTCTCCGCCGCCAACCGCCAGCTCGACGAGGTGTCGCGCACCGACTGGCTCACCGGCCTGCCGAATCGCCGCGGCTTCCTCGCCGCGGCCGAGGCCGAGGAGCGGCGCAGCCGCCGCTCGGGCCGTCCGTTCTCGATCGCGCTCGCCGACCTCGACCACTTCAAGGAGGTCAACGACGCCCACGGCCACGCCGTCGGCGACGCCGTGCTTCAGGCGGTTTGCGCCACGGTGCGCGCGGCGGTGCGCGAGCAGGACGTGGTGGCGCGCTGGGGGGGCGAGGAGCTGATCCTGCTGCTCCCCGAGACCACCGCCGAGGGGGCGTTTGCCGCCGCCGAGGCGGTGCGCCGGGCGGTCGCCGGCAGCCCCGTGGAGGTGGACGGCGAGAGCGTCGAGCTCCGCATCTCGCTCGGCGTCGCCGAGCACCGCCCCGACCGCACCCTCGACGCCACCATCGCCGCCGCGGACCACGCCCTCTACCGCGCCAAGGAGACGGGCCGCGACCGCGTGGTCGCGGGCTGAGAGGGGCGCCCCGCGCCTCGAATCAGAGCGGCCGACGCGCGGTCGCCGGCACCGACCAGTCGTGGTGCCAGAGGATTCCGGAACGAGGCTCGGGCTCCGGGTGGAGGGCGGTCTCCGCGAAGCCGGCTTCCGCGAGGTGGGCGAGGAGCGAGGCGCGCGAGAAGACCCGCATCTCGAGCGTCCTCCCCTCGCCGCCGTGGAAGACGAGGTCACCGAAGCGCTGCCGGCGGCCGTCGGCGGTGCGGTTGAAGAGCACGCGCCTTCCGTCCTCCTCGGCGATCCGGAAGTCGTGGAGCTCCGGGAAGTGCTCGGCGTGCGGCCCGTCGCGGGTGAACGGCACGGTGAGCACCAGCAGGCCGCCGGGCCGGAGCAGCCGCAGGGCGCTCGTGAACGCCGCCGCCACCGGCGGCGCGACGTGCTCGAAGACGTCCGAGCTCACGAGAGCGTCGCAGCGCCCGAGCCAGGAGGGATCGGGCGCGGCGATGTCGAGCCGCGGCTCGCGGTGGAGGAAGGTGTTCACGTAGCCGAGCTTTCCGGCGAGTCGCCGGGCGTAGATCTCCGCGCCGCTCAGGTCGAGCACGGTGAGGTCCGGCCGCAGCGGGAAGTCGCCGATCGCCAGGCTCTCGCCGAAGAGCCCCAGCGAGAGGAGCCGCACCACCGCCCGCTGCCGCACCGAGGAGCCGCAGCCGCCGCAGCTCGCCCCCTCGCGCGTCAGCTGTGCCGGGAGGGCGGAAGTCAGCGCGCCGCAGAGGTTGCAGCGGAAGGCGAGAGAGTGCGGGTCCTGTCCGAGCATGCGGGCACCGGCTCCCCCGAGCCTAGCCGAGGGGGGCAGCTTCCGGACCGCGCGGGCAGCGGAGGGTCGTCAGCCCCGCCGCTCGGACCAGACGGCGAGGCCGCCCGATTCGAAGCCGTCGCGGAAGATCTCGGGGGTGATCAGGACGACCCCGCTCGCGAGCGCGAGGTGCCCGTTCTGGGGCGTCTCGGAGAGCGTCCCCTGGCCGTTGTCGAGGATCGCGGTGGAGGCCACCGGGGTGAGCGCGAAGCTCGACCCGAGCGGCAGGTCGGCGGCGAGACCGAGGCGGAAGTTCCCCACCGTGTCGCCGGGGGCGGCGCGGCCGAGGGTGAAGAGGAGCGGCGCCGCCCCCTCCTCGAAGGCGAAGAGGACGTAGCAGTAGCCGGCGCCGCGCCCGACCGAGCTCATGAGCGCCGGCTTGCCGCGCGTCACCCCCGCCTGGTGGAAGTCGCAGCTGGTGACGGAGGCGGCCGGGTACTCGATGCGCAGGGCGAAGCCCTGGATCTCGAGCCCCGGCCCGTCCCCCTCGTCGAGCAGCGTGCCGGCGAGGTCGCGCACGGTGAGCGCGGCCTCGGCGAAGCCGCCGGGGAGCCCCTTGCCCGTCCCCACCCGCAGCTCGTCCTGGCCGCGCGCCGCCCCCGCGAGGAGGGCGAGGGCGGCGAGGACGAGCGCCGCGCGGGCGGCGCGCGTCACCGCGTCACCTCGATCCGTCCGTCCCGCAGCGCGAGCCAGCCGTTGGCGGCGGTCTCGCTGACGGTGCCGGCCTGGTTGGAGAGGAGCGTGGTGCCGGGGTCGAGGCGGAGCTCGACGGCGGTGCCGGGCGCGAGCTCGCGGGCGAGGGTGACGACGACCTCGGCGATCGCCGTGGCCGGAGGGGTGCGGCTCGCGG
>JAHDVN010000050.1:0-9117 GCA_023384635.1 Thermoanaerobaculia bacterium | reverse complement strand
CGCTGAGCGCGAGGGCCTGGATCGGAGCCTCGGCGTCGCGGTCGCGGCCGAGCGGAGTGCCGGCGGCGTCGACGAGCGTGACGGGGATCGCGATGGTCGCGCCGGCGCGGGCCATGGCCTTGCCGAGCGCGACGGTGGAGCGCGGACGGTCGCTCGCCGGGACGGCTTCCTCGGCCTCTCGGGTCGAAAGGGCGGCGTGGGGAGCCGCCGCGAGCCGGCCGGGCAGGGAATCGAGCCGCAGCGTCTCGCCGCTCCACTCGGGGGCCGGGCCGCCGGCGTAGAGCCAGTTGATGAGGTAGAAGATGTCGCCAGTGGTGACGCCGCCCGAACCGTTGGCGTCGGCGTCCCCCAGCGGCGGCGGGCCGCCGGCGAGCAGGTGGTTGACGAGGTAGAAGATGTCCGTGCCGTCGACCACGCCGTCCCCGTTCGCGTCGCCGCGCACGGTCGAGAAGGAGAGGAGCGGGCAGCCCTCGGAGAGCCGGAAGGCGCCGTTCATGGCCAGTACCTGGTAGGTGTGGATGGCGCCCAGGGTGAAGCCGCCATCGTCGAGCGAGGTGGTGTCGAGGAAGAGCTCGGCCACGGCCCGTTCGCTGCCGGGCGTAGCCGCCTCCCCGCGGAAGACCATCGTGCGCCAGTGTCCCGACTCGGGGTCCCCGCCGCCGGACCAGTTGAGACGGATCCTGTGATCCACAGACGAGATCGCGACGTTCGGGCACGGCGGCCGGGTGCTGTCCGCGAGGCAGAAGTCGGTCATGAGGAATACCTCGGGCTGGGTCCAGGCCAACGCCGTCGTCGCTCCGTTCGTGGCCACTGCGGCGGGCGTCCCCCGGTTCGCCCAGGCGCGCGGCGTTCCGATCAGCGCCCCGGCCGGATCGATCTCGATCTCGTGGATTCCGGAGATCTCCCCGGCGTAGAGGAGGTGGAACGTCCCCCCGCGCCACAGGAGCCGGGGCCCCGACTCGCTGAAGACGGAGCTCGCCGCCACCGCGGCCGGGCTGAGAATTCCCCCGTCGAGTCCGACGATCGTGTAGTGGATGTCCTGCCCCGGCGGGTTGGGTCCGAGGTTCTCGACCCAGGCCACGGCGATCCGGTCTCCCCCGAACGCTGCGGCGTACTGATTGCGGGAGGAGTAGGCCGCCGGTGGCGTGAGCGGCGTGGCGGGCAAGAGGACGTCGCCGGATGCCGAGAAACGGCCGAGGAAGATCGTCGAGCCTTCCCATGATTGCCAGACCAGCGCCCAGCTGCTTCCGAGCCAGAAGAGGTGCGGCTGGGAGTTTCCGGGTGGCGTGAGCGCCAGCGGCAGGCGCTGCTCGGCGAGTGAGCCGTCAGGCCAGACCGAGGCGTAGCTCCAGCCACCCGAACGGCGGAAAACGAGCCCGTAGCGTTCGCCGTCGAAGCCGATTGCGGTCGGCCCGTTGGCGCCGGTCACGACCACCCCTTCCTCGGGGGTGAGGCGGTTGAGGAACTCGTCGAAGCGACTGAAGCGGATTCCCCCGCCGGCGTCTCGGAAGACCAGAGCGAAGGTCCCTCCCGCCGCCACGAGGTCGAAGGCGGAGTGCCCGAGAGGTGTGGCGGTGAGTGGCAGGGCCTCCGCGGTGATGCTCCCGGTCCCGTCGTAGGCGCGAGCGGCGAGGGTGGGCGTACCGGACGTGCGTTCCATCCAGACCGCCACGAAGCCGGCGCCGAGCGGTGCGACTTTGGCCGGCCCGCCGGAAAAGGTGCCGTAAGTGTTCCCGGGGATGTGGCCGGAGGTCAGCGGCACGAGAGCGCCCGGAAGAGCGCTTTCGTCCACGAGCACGGCGCCCACCTCGAGGCTTCCCGCGGTGGCGTCGTTGAAGGCGACGAGCTGCCGGGCGCCGTCGCTCGCGACCTGAGGATAGGCCTGCCAGAGGCCGTCGAACGGCGTCACCAGGATGCGGCTCCCGAGGCGAGCCCCGCTCGCATCCGCGCGCAGCAGACCGACCTCGTAGGCGCCGGTCGCGTTGTCGCCGCTCCAGGCGAACGCCCGTACTTCTCCCGCCGAGGTGACGGTGACGACCGGAAGCTCGTCCCAACGCGGGTCCTCCGGGTCGGGATCGTCGGACAGGCGCTCGGGGCCAGGTCCGATCGGCGAGCCGTCGGCCGCCACCTTGCGCAGCATGAGGGGGGCCTCGCTCCCATCGCTCGGCCACTGACTCCAGACCACCGCCCAGGCGCCGGTCGCTGCGTCCCAGGCGATGTCGAGCCCGTCCGGGCTGCCGAGCCAGGAACCGAGGAGGACGGCGCCGCCCACCGGGGTGCCGTCAGCCTCCTCGACGCGCTGGAACCAGACCTCGACAGGGCCACCTGGCGTGTTCTCGTAGCGTTTCCAGGCGACGCCGTAGAGGCTCTCGGTGGGACTGAAGGCGGCAGCGACATCGTTCTCCCAGCGATCGAGGGTCGCCGTGATCGGCACGGGCCCGAGCACCGTGTCCCCGTCCTCGTCCAGCTTCAGGTAGATGACTCTGCTGAATGGTGGGGTGGCCGTCCAGTCGGTCCCGAAAAGCCCCCAGTGGGAGCCGTCCCAGTCGAACGCCCACTTCGCGTTGTTGTTGATCCATCCCCCGAACGGCGTGGGCAGGGGCACGTCGCCCCGGACCTTCCCGCCATCGGGGGCGAGCAGGGCGAACATTTGGCGCGAGGCGCCGAGCCCGGGTGTTCCGGGCTCTCCGCGCATGCTCTCGTTCCAGATCAGTCCGTAGTGCGTGCCGTTCCAGCGCAGGGTCGGAAGCGAGGAGCCCGAGTCGCTGGCCGTCACGCGCACGGGTGGGCCGAGGGGTTGACCGTCCCCGGCCGCGAGGCGCTGGAAGAAGATCTCGCCGAGCGGAGCGGTCCCCGCTTCGTGGTAGGCGACGGCCCACTCGCTGCCGCTCCAGGCGCTCGAGGCGTAGCGCGCGTGGCGGAACAGCGCCGACTGCTGGGCGCCGCAGATCGGCGTCGCGACGGCGGCATGGGTGGTCGCCGCTGCCCGGTTCGAGACCTGTCCGTCGCCGCCGTCCACGAGGGTGACGACGCGGTAGTAGTGGAGCGTCGCCGGCGGCCGGTCGAGGTCCTGGAAGCCCGTGTCGTCGGGACCGAGGAGCGCGGCGGTCTCCCAGTTGGTGCCGTCGAACGAGCGCTCGAGGCGGAAGCCGATCTCGTTGCTGTGCGGATCGCTCCAGGTGACCATGATCCCGGAGAAGTACGGGAAGGCGAGCACTCCCTGTGCGGCGTGCGAGAGCACGTCGATGCTCCCTGCCGTCAGGATGAGAGTGCCGCTGGGCAACGTCTCCTCGATCGTGCCCGCCTGGTTGTGGAGGGCGGTGACCGGGTCGAGGGTGAGGGTCACCCGGCCGGTCGGTGCGTTCGGCGCGAGGGTGAGGACGAGCTTCGCGACCTGGTTGCCGGGCGGCGGCGTGTCGAGGCCGAAGGGGATCTCGTTCGTCGCCTCGTTGTAGGCCACGACCCAGCCGGCGGTGTTCCCGTTCTGGGTCTGGATCGGGGCCACGATCGGGGTGAGGGCGGCGGTGATGCCGGCCGGCTCGAAGCGGGCGAGGGTCACGGCGCTCGCCGGCTCCCAGACGACCTTGAAGGCGAAGCCCTGGATCCGCTCTCCGGCGGCGCGGTCGCGGCCGAGCAGGGTCAGCTTCTGGTCGCGGACGTAGACCGGGATCTCGATCTCCGCACCGGGCACCTCGGTCCCCCAGTCGGCAACCGTCACCGCGTCCCGGTTGTCGGTGAGGAGGAACGGCGCGGAGAACTCCGAGGTGTTCCCGTCGGGATCGGTGGCGGTGGCGACCATGAAGTTCGTCCAGAGCGAGATGCCGATCGGTACGCTGAAGGAACCGCCGGCGTCGGCGGTGGTCCAGCCGAGGAACTCCTGCCCCTGGCCATGGGTGTACGTCGGGTCCATCCAGGCCGCGAAGAGCTCGACGACGGAATTCGGCGGCGCGGTGCCGCTCGCGACGTAGCTGCCCGGCGGGCCGCCGCCGGTGACCGAGTCGATGACCGGGGTGTTGAGGAGAGTGTTGGGCCCGAGGTCGAGGTCGCCCGGGTCGTTGACGGCGGGACCGCAGCAGCAGTTGGTGACGATGCCGCGGCCGTTGTTCCAGAACTGGTTCCGGGTGATCGTGTTCCGTTCGCTCGGGACGCGCAGCTGGAAGAGCTCGCCGCAGAGGCCGGCGTGGCCGGCGGCGCAGCCGCCGAGGTTGCCGTCGGTCGAGTAGGCGACGGGCTGCGGGCCCGAAACCGTGAGCGCGACCCCCGCCGCCCCGCCCCCCTCGAAGAAGTCGAGGCGGATCGGGTGCGAACCGGCCTCGAGGTGCTTGACGGCGGGCGGCGGCGTGCCGCCGCCTCCCCAGTCGACGAGCGTCGCGTCCTTCACGAAGAGGCGGCCGAGGTCGTCGAGCCAGGGCCAAGTGAAGGTGTAGTCGCCCTCCTCCGCGATCTGGATCTGCCCTGTGAGCCGCAGGCCGAAGTTCTCGTTGAACGGGTGGCCGCCGGCGTCGTAGAAGGTGGCGCCGTCCCGCACCTTGAAGAACTGGCAGTCGTCGGTGAGATCGAGCGTGGCGATCTCGGTGACGAGGTCCGGGGTGAGGCCGTCGAACTCCGGGTAGGCCGGCAACCCGGCGTCCTCGAGGTAGATCGCCCACGCCTCGGCGCCGGTGAAGCGGTTGCGCTCGAAGTGGTTGTCCTGGGCGCCCCCATCCACCCGGATGCCGAGGCAGTGACCGGGGTGCTCGCCTCCGCCCGGGCCGAGGCCGAAGCTGTTGCACTCGAGGAGGTTGCCGATCGCCGTCGAGCCCCCGACGTGGACCAGGCTGCTGAAGTTGGTGGCTTCGCAACCCGGCATGCGGTAGAAGGCGAGTCCGCGCACCACCCCGCCGGCGAGCGAAACGTCGAGCAGCACGCCGGCGGTGATCGCCGATCCGTCGATGCCGATGTCGGGCATACAGTCGCCGCCGAGGTCGCCGTCGATCGTAGTCGCGGCCTCGACGAGCTGCGGGAGCGGCGAGGCGAGGAGGATCGTGCCTCCGGCCATCCCCGGGGCAAAGGTGATCGTCGTCAACCCGCCGTCGCCGTTGGCGGCGTGGATCGCCTCGCGCAGGGTGCAGTCGGCGTCGCACAGGCCGTCGTCGTGGTCGTCGAGCGTGGTCACGGTGAGGCTGCCCCCCTGCGCGAGCGCCAGCGTGGGCGCGAGGACGAGGAGCAGGGCGAGGGCGAAGCGGCGGGAGGGGGACATCGCGACCTCCTTCGGGAGCGCCGGGCGGGGCCGGGGCGTCGGGTCGGACAGAGGGCAATGCGGGGCGTTCATGGGAGGACCGCGATGCGTCCGTCGCCGAGGGCGAGCCAGCCGTTGGCGGCGGACTCGCTCACGGTGCCGGCCTGGTTGGAGAGGAGCGTGGTGCCGGGGTCGAGGCGCAGCTCGACGGCGGTGCCGGGCGCGAGATCGCGAGCGAGGGTGACGACGACCTCGGCGATCGCCGTGGCCGGAGGGGTGCGGCTCGCGGAAACGCCGGCCGACGAGATCGGGAGCGGGGCGAACGCCTCGTCGAAGGAGACGACGAGGGCGGCACCGGCGGCGTGGACGGGCCGCGACTCGAAGAGCGGCTCGGGCCTGGCGAGGACCCCCGCTCGCCGCACTTCGATCGCGGTGACCGCGCCGGCGGGGAGCACGTTGACGCTGAGCGCGAGGGCCTGGATCGGAGCCTCGGCGTCGCGGTCGCGGCCGAGCGGCGTGCCGGCGGCGTCGAGGAGGCTGACGGGAATCGCGATCGTGGCGCCGGGCCTGGCGCTCGCCTTGCCGAGCGCGAGGGTCGAGCGCGACCGCTCGGCGGCGGTCTCGGTCGAGGCCGCCTCGCGCTCCGCGAGGGCGACCGGTGCGGCGGCGGCGAGTCGCATCGTTTCACCGCTCCACTCGGGGGCCGGGCCGCCGGAGAAGAAGTAGTTGATGAGGTAGAAGATGTCGGCGACGGTGACGCTGCCCGAGCCGTTCGCGTCGGCGTCGCCCTTCGGCGCGGGGCCGCTCGCGAGCAGGAAGTTGATCAGGTAGAAGATGTCGGCGAGGTCGAGGACGCCGTTGCCGTTCGCGTCGCCGCGCAGCGTCGAGAAGGAGAGGAGCGGGCAGCCCTCCGAGAGCTGGAAGGCGCCGTTCATCGCCAGCGCCTGGTAGGTGTGCGTGGTGCCGGCCCCGAAGCCGCCGTCGACGAACTGGCCGGTCTCGGGGAAGAGCTCGGCCAGGCCTCGCTCGCTCCCCGGTGCCGCGAATTCGCCGCGCAGGAGCACGGTGCGCCAGGGTCCGGACTCGGGGTCGTCGCCGCCGGTCACGGTGAGCCGGACCTTCCGGTCCACCGAGGCGATCTCGAGCTCCGGGCAGGGCGGCGGCGTCGTGTCGTCGAGGCAGGCGTCGGTCATCAGGTGGAGCTCGCCCGCGGCCCAGGCGAGCGCGGTGACCGCGCCGTTGGTGGCCGCCGCCATGGGGGTGCCGCTGTTGGTCCAGAGGCGGACGCCGGGCTGCAGCACGCCGTCGCGGTCGATGGCGATCTCCTCCACGCCGCCGCCGACCGGGCTGCTGGCGTAGAGGACGCGGAAGGCGCCGTCCCGCCAGACGACCTGCGGCGCGCTCTCGCGGTAGGGGCTGCCCGCCGCGATCGTGGGCGGCACGACGACGGCGCCGTCGAGCTCGACGATCGTGAAGTAGACGTCGGTCGCCGGCGGATCGGCGCCGGGGTGATCCGACCAGGAGACGAGGATGCGGCCGCCGTCGAAGGCGGCGGTGAACTGGGTGCGAGAGGAGTTCATCGGGGGGCCGGTGAGCGGGCGGGACGGCACGAGGACGGTGCCGTCCCGGTCGAAGAGACCGTAGTAGAGGAGCGAGTCGTTCGCGCGCCAGACCAGGGCCCAGCCGTTGCCGGCCCACAGGAGCACCGGCGGTTGGTTCGCGGTGGGCCCGAGAAGCGATCGCTCCTCGCCGGCGACCGTGCCGTCCGGCCAGACCGGGAGGAACGCCCATGCCGCAAGGGAGCGGCGGAAGATCACCCCGTACCGCTCGCCGTCGAAGCCGAGCGCCAGCGGCGCGGCGCCGGAGGCGACGAGCGTCGCCTCGCCGGTGACCGGATTGCCCAGGGCGTCGTAGCGCGCGAAGCGCACGCCGCCCACCGGCGGACGCCAAGCCACCGCGAACTCGTCGCCCACGGTCGCGAGTGCGGGTGTGTGCCAGCTCGTAGCGGACCCGAACGGGTCGAACGCCGCCACCGTCGCGCCGCTCCCGTCGACGATCCGGCCGTAGAGGCGGGACGGCTCGTCGGGGTCCGAAGTCAGCCGGTCGGCCCAGAGCGCTACGAACCCGGAGGCGAGTGGCGCGAGGCCGCTCCATGTCATGGCGGCACCGCGGGAGATCGAGTGTCCCGAGGTGATCCAGGTCTGCGGACCCCCGCTGCCGGCGGCGTCGACCGCGAGCACCGAGACCTCCATCGGCCCCGGGGTGCTGTCCGAGAAGACGAGCGCCTGCTCGCTGCCGTCGTTGGCGACGTGCGGGCGGTCGATTCCCAGGCCGTCCGGCGGCGTGAGCAGGGCCCGGGCGCCCAGCCGGTTGCCGTCGCTATCCGCGCGCAGCAGGCCGAGCTCGTAGTTGCCGCCGTCGGGGTCGTAGCTCATCGCGAACGCGCGCATCTCGCCCGCGCCCGCCAGGGCGAGGGTGGGGAGGGCGTCGGACACCCCATCCACGGGGTCGAAGTCGTCGGAGATCCGCGTGGGGGCGGCGCCGAGCACGGTGCCGTCGGCGGCAACCTTGCGCAGCATCACGGGGTTGTCGCTGCCGTCGAGGGCGTACTGGCTCCAGGCCACCGCCCAGGCGCCGGCCGGGGGCGTCGCCGGATCCCAGGCGATGGCGAGCCCCTGGTCGGGGCCGGTGAAGGTGCCGAGCGAGACCGGGGAGCCGACGAGGGCGCCCGACGGCTCCACGCGATGGAACCAGACCTCGGAGTCCGCATACCAAGTCGGGTTCTGGTTCCAGGCGAGTCCCCACACGCCGGGGCCCGGGGCGTAGGCGACCGCCTGGTCGGAGATCCAGGAGGCGGGCGGCGCGAGCAGCTCGACGGGGCCGGTGACGAGGTCGCCGTCCGCGTCGAGGCGGTAGTAGAAGAGCCTCTGGTACGGGAAGGCGGTCCAGGCGCCGAGGAAGAGCCCCCAGTGCGTGCCGTCCCAGCCGAGGGTGTGCTCGAAGTTGAACGCCGTCCAGCCAAGTTGGGTCGGGAGCGGCACGTCGCCGCGCGCCTTCGTCCCGTCCGGGTTCAGGAGGGCGAAGAAGTGGCGACTCAGAGCGGCCTCCGGACCGGGCTCGCCGCCGATTCCCTCGCGCCAGAAGAGGCCGTAGTGGGTGCCGTTCCAGTAGAGGGCCGGGACCGAGCTCGCCGCGTCGGTGGCTGTCACCTGGACGCGCGGGCCCACGGGCGCGAGGTCGCCGTCTGCGAGGCGTTGGAAGAAGAGGTCCGCCTGGCGACCGTCGACCTGATCGGCCCACACGACCGCCCACTCGCCGGGGCCGCGCGCGATCGCAGTCTGTCCGCTGGTGCTGCGCGGCCCGGAGAGAGGGAGCGCGCAGACGTGCGCGGCCACCGCGGCGTGGGTGGTGGCGGCGACGGCGTGGGAGGCGTGGCCGTCGCCGGAGGGGAGGAGGGTCACGAGGCGGTAGTAGTAGAGGGTCGCCGGGGCGAGGCCCGGGTCCACGAGCTCGAGATCGTCCGGCCCGGCGGTGCCGACCGGGACCCACGAGGCACCGTCCGGCGAGCGCTCGACGCGGAAGCCGGTCTCGCCCGCGTTCGGGTCGTTCCACGAGAGGCGGATCTCGGAGGCCGAGAGCGGCATCGCCAAGAGGTCGCGCACCGCGTTCGACTCGACCGTGAAGCTCCCGGAGACGAGGGCGAGGGTGCCGAGCCCGACGGTCTCCTCGAGCGTGCCGCCCTCGTTGCTGAGCGCGGTGACGGGGTCGAGGGTGAGCGTCACCGGCCCCGCTGGTGCGTTCGGGGCGAGGGTGAGGAGCAGCGTCGCGACCCGGTCGCCCGGAGCGGCGGCGTCGAGAGTGAAGGGCACGGGGTCGGTGACCTCGTCGAAGTGCAGGAC
>JAHDVN010000517.1 GCA_023384635.1 Thermoanaerobaculia bacterium | reverse complement strand
CCCCGTGGTCAACGGCCGCGGCGAGCTCGTGGGCGTCAACTTCGACCGCGTCTGGGAGAACGTGGCCAACGACTTCGGCTTCAACCCCGAGATCGCCCGCAACGTCGCCGCCGACACCCGCTACCTCCTCTGGGTCCTCGGAACCCTCCACGGCCCCGCCGCCACGCCGCTGCTCGAGGAGCTCGGGATCGCGGGGAGGGGCGAGTAGCCTCCGGAGATCCGACACGATGCAGACCCTTAGCCTCCTCCTCGGCGAGAGTCCGGCGATCCCGCTCGCGACGAGCTGGCTGCTCGCGGAGCTGGGCGAGGCGAAAGGGCGCCAGCAGCTCGTGACTCGCCAGGCTCCGCGACGCCTCGAGAGCCTGCGAGAGCACGCGCTGGTCGAGAGCACGATCTCCTCGAACCGGATCGAGGGTGTGGAGATCGAGCCGAGCCGGGTCCAGGCGGTCGTCCTCGGGCGTCCGCCGCTCCGGGACCGCAACGAAGAAGAGGTGCGCGGGTACCGGGACGCGCTCCGGTGGGTCCACGATCAAGCCCCGGAGCTGGAGGTCTCGGAGGCGACGATCCGGGAGCTCCACCGGCTCTCCCGCGGCGAGAGCGGGCAGGGGGGCGGCTACCGGCGGCGGGACCTGGAGATCGTCGAGACCCGGGCGGACGGCGGGTCGCGCGTCCGCTTCCGGGCGGTCCCCGGGGCGGAGGTCGCGAGCGCGATGGCGGGCCTCGTCGCAGCGTGGGAGGCGCTCTGCGCCCGTGCCGAGGTCCCCGTGCCGATCGCGCTGGCGGCGTTCAATCTGGACTTCCTCTGCGTCCACCCGTTCCACGACGGCAACGGCAGGACCTCTCGCCTCCTGCTCCTCCTGCAGAGCTACCAGGCCGGCTTCGAGGTGGGGCGATACGTCAGCCTCGAGCGGCTCATCGAGGGGACGAAGGAGCGGTACTACGAGGCGCTCGAGCTCTCGTCCCGAGGCTGGCACGAAGGGCGGCACGACCCGTGGCCCTACCTGAACTACCTGCTGCATGTGCTGAAGTCCGCCTACCGGGAGCTCGAGGAGAGCTTCGGAAGGGAGCGGGCGCCTCGGGGCGAGAAGAGCGCGGCCGTCGTGGGGGCGGTGGGACGTCTCGGGGGGGAATTCAGCCTCTCCGATCTGCGGCGCGAGTGCCCCGGGGTGAGCGTCGACCTGATCCGGCACGTCCTCAAGTCACTGCGCAACGGTGGCGAGCTGGAGTGCCTGGGGCGCGGCCGCGACGCCCGCTGGCGGCGCACGTCGGGAATCGGGTAATACCTCGTTAATCAGGTAAGAAACGAGGTAATGGGCGCGGCGGCGTCCCGATTCCTCGTGGGGCGGCCCTGGCGCAGAGCGCAGCTCCAAGCCCGCAGGGGCCGCGGGTTCGCGGGTAGACTCCCCCCATGTCCGACCCCGAACGCACTCCGCCCTCCGCCCCCGAGATCGACGTCGCGCTGGTGATGCGGCGGCTCCGGGAGGGGGTGCGGCAGCGGCTGGCGGAGGCGGCGACGGTGGAGGCGGGGGGCGCCGGGGGGGAGGGGCGGCTGCTGGCGCTACGGGAGTCCGCCGGGGTGCGCGAGCCGGTGCCGCACTCGGCGCGGCCGGGGCTGGGGCGGTGGGTGGTGGCGGCGCGCAAGGGCGTCTACCACCTCTTCCTCAAGTGGCTCGTGCGGCCGCTGGTGGCGCAGCAGAACCTCTTCAACGAAGCCTCCGCGCAGTGGATCGAGGAGCTCGTCGCCGGCCAGGAGCGGCTGCGGCGCGAGGTCGCCCGCCAGGCCGCGGAGATCGAGCGCCTGCGTGAAGAGGCCCGCGGCGAGCGGCTGGCGCCGCCGGTTCCGACGGAGGAGAACCCGGAGAACACCGCGTGAGCCAGCGCGTCCTGG
>JAHDVN010000049.1 GCA_023384635.1 Thermoanaerobaculia bacterium | reverse complement strand
GGCGTGCGCTAGAGTCCGCGGAACTTCCGGAAAGGGGGGTCGGATGCGGGTAATGGTGACCGGCGGCACGGGGACGGTCGGTTCGGCGGTGGTCGGCGAGCTCGTCTCGCGCGGGGTTTCGGTGCGGGTGCTCACTCGCAGCGCCGAACGCGCGGCGGCCCTGCCGGCGGGGGTCGAGGGGGTGGTGGGGGACCTGCTCGACCCGGACACGGTGCGCACGGCGTTCGCGGGCGCCGACGGCCTCTTCCTGCTCAACGCCGTGAGCACGACCGAGGCGCACGAGGGCATCATGGGCGTCCACGGCGCGCGGCTCGGGCGCGTCGGGCGCATCGTCTATCTCTCGGTGCAGGAGGCGGAGCGCGCCCCGCACCTGCCTCACTTCGGGGCCAAGCTCGCGGTGGAGGCGGCGGTGGTGGCGAGCGGGATCCCGTTCACCATCCTGCGGCCGAACAACTTCTTCCAGAACGACCTCTGGTTCCGGCAGGCGCTCGTCGAGCACGGCCTCTATCCGCAGCCGATCGGCGCAGCCGGGATCTCGCGCGTCGACGTGCGCGACATCGCCGAGGCGGCGGCGATCGCGCTCACCGGGGAGGGGCATGCAGGGGAGACCTACGAGCTCGTCGGCCCCGAGGCGCTCACCGGGGAGCGCTGCGCTGCCATCTGGAGCGCGGCGCTCGGGCGGCCGGTCGCCTACGGCGGCGACGACCTCGACGCCTGGGAGGCCGGGGCGCGCCAGTACCTCCCAGCCTGGATGGCCTTCGATTTCCGCCAGATGTACGGGCACTTCCAGACGGTGGGGCTCGCCGGCAGCGCGGCGGCGGTGGCGCGGCAGACGGCGCTCCTCGGCCACCTGCCGCGACCCCTCGCGGCCTTCGCGGCGGAGTGCGCCGCGACCTGGCGGGATTCCGCGGGGATTTGACAGGGCCGCCTCCGGAGGGCATCGTGGAAGGGTCCGCGCGACGGCGCGCGGCCGGAACGCACGAGGAGACCCCATGACCGTCGCCAAGATCTCCGAGATCAGCAGCACCTCCACCGTCAGCTTCGAGGACGCGATCCAGAAGGGGATCGCCCGCGCTTCCAAGACCCTGCACGGCATCAAGGGAGCTTGGGTGAGCGAGCAGAAGGTGAAGGTGGACGGCGAGAAGATCACCGAGTACCAGGTGATCCTCCGCGTCACCTTCGTCCTCGACTGACCGGCCCACCGTAGGAACTGCCGGGGGCCTCCTCCCGATCGGTTGGATCCGGCCGGACGGGGGGCCCTCTTCCGCCCGCCCCGGGGGCGCACCGATCACCGACTGCGAGGAGAGACCCGCGATGCCGCTGACCCGCCGCCAGATGCTCACCACCTTCGGCCTCGGCACCCTCGCCGTGGCCGCCGGCCCCCGCCTCGCCGGGGGCCAGGCCCCGCCGCCCCCCGCGCCCGGGCCGTCCTCGACCGGCCAGTTCACGCTCCCGCCCCTCCCCTATCCGGCGGCGGCGCTCGAGCCGCACTTCGACGAGCAGACGATGGCGATCCACCACGGCCGCCACCACCAGGCGTACGTCAACGGCCTGAACGCGGCGCTGGAGAAGGCACCGGAGCTCGCCGGCCACACGCTCGAGAGCCTCCTCGCCGATCTCGGCAAGGTCCCCGAGGGGGTGCGCACGGCGGTGCGCAACCACGGAGGCGGGCACTTCAACCACACCCTCTTCTGGACCCAGCTCGCCCCCGGCGCGGGCGGGGAGCCGACCGGCGCCGCGGCCGAGGCGCTCCGCGGCGCCTTCGGGAGCTTCGACCGCTTCCGGGAGCGCTTCCGGCAGGCGGCGCTCGGGGTCTTCGGAAGCGGCTGGGCGTGGCTCAGCGTGGAGAAGGGCGGGCTCGTCGTCCACGCGACGCCGAACCAGGACACCCCGCTCGCCGAGGGGCGGCGGCCGATCCTCGGCCTCGACGTCTGGGAGCACGCCTACTACCTGAAGTACCAGAACCGCCGCGGCGACTTCGTCGACGCCTTCTGGAACGTCGTCTCCTGGGCCGAGGTGAATCGCCGCCTGGCGGTCTGAGCTCCGGTTCGCCCCCAGCCGACTCCTCAGGCCGGCCGGTGCGCCCGGTAAGTGATCGAGCGCACCGCACCGGCGAGGTCGGCCGCGGTGAGCCCGAAGCGGCCGAGGAGCGAAGCTGCCTCCACCGGTGCGGCGGCGACCAGCGCCGCGGCGTAGTCGACGTCGCGGAGAATCTCCACCTCCCCGAGGCCGGCCGCCGCGAGGTGGCCGAAGTAGCTCTCCCGCAGCTCGGCCCCCGCCACGCAGCCGACCCAGGCCAGGAGATCCTGGGCCAGCGGCGCGGGGAGCGGCCGGTCGAGGACGATGTCCGAGATCACGAGCCGGCCCCCGGGCTTGAGCACCCGGGCGATCTCCCGGAAGACCGCCGGCTTGTCCGGCACCAGGTTGATCACGCAGTTGCTCGTCACCGCGTCGACCGAGGCGTCCGCGACCGGGAGCGCCTCGAGCCGCCCGGCGCGGAACTCGACCTGGGAGAAGCCCTCGCGGCGAGCGGCGGCGCGCGCCCGCTCGAGCATCTCGGGGGTCATGTCCACGCCGATCACCCGCCCCTCGGGGCCGACAGCGCGGGCGGCGAGGAAGGCGTCGATGCCGGCGCCGGAGCCGAGGTCGAGCACCGTCTCGCCGGGGGCGAGCCCGAGGTGGCCGATCGGTGCCCCGCAGCCGAGGCCGAGGTCGGCCTCGGCGGGCAGCGCCGCGAGCTCCTCCGCGGCGTAGCCCAGCGCGCGCGAGACCGTCGCCTCGCCCCCCGCCGGACTGCAGCCGCAGCCGCAGCCGCTGAGGTTGCCGGTCGCGATCTGGCCGTAGCGCGCTTTGACCTCTTCGACGACCGCGGATGCCTGCGTCGGGTTCTCGCTCATGGGTTTCTCCTCGTCGTCCCTTTTCCCGCGGGGATGGGGGCTGCCTCCGGCGGGCAGCAGCCCGCTGCGGCGCAGCAGTTTTCGTAGAGGTAGCCGACCAGCGCCTCGACGGCGCCGTAGTCGGCGGCGTAGTGGAGCGAGCGCCCCTCCCGGCGCGCCGCGACGAGCCCCGCGCGCGCAAGTGCCGCCAGGTGGAACGAGAGCGTGGGGCCCGGCACGCCGAGGGCGGCGGCGATGCCGCCCGCGGCCTCCCCCGCCGGCCCCTGCTGCACGAGGCGGCGGAAGAGGGCGAGGCGGGTGGGGTGGGCGAGGGCGGAGAGGCGGGAGATCGCCAGCTCGGATTCCATGTTTCTAGAATAATCGAAATCATGGCCCGTCCGCAAGCCCCCATCGGCTAAGCTGTCCGCTCCCACGAACCGGAAAGGGGAAGGGCGGCCGCCGGCAGGGCGGCCGTCCTCTGCCCTTCCGCTTTCTCGACGCAGGAGACCGAGACCATGCCGATCCCGTTCCGCCGCACCCTCACCTTCACCGCCCTCTTCGCCACCGGCCTCGCGAGCGGTCTCTGGGCGGCCAAGAAGTTCCCCGTCTCCCCCGGGCTCTACCAGGGGCGCGAGCCCGCCGAGGCGGCCGCGGCGCTCCTCGATCTGGCCCGCCAGCAGGCCGGCAGCGGCTCCTGGGAGGTGCTCGCGGTGGCGCGGGTCCACTACCTCACCGGAGACAAGGCGGCCGGGCAGGCGCTCATCGACGAGGTGCTCGCCGGCAAGAAGGTCGCGGCCGGCGACATCGTGCGGGTGGCCCGCATCTACGCCGAGGCCGGCGACTGGGAGAAGGCGAAACCCCACTACGACCGCGTGGTCGAGATGAAGCCGGACGACCAGGACTGGCTCGCCGAGGCCGGGGCGCACTACCTCGTCCAGGGCGACCGCGCCCGCGCCGAGGAGCTCTTCGCCGCCGCCTTCGCCGAGGACCCCGAGAGCCTCCGCAACACGCTCCGCGCCGCCGGCGCCTACCTCGGCCTCAAGCCGCCGGCGTAGCGTCGCAGGAAGCCGTCCCCAGGGAGCTTTCCTCAGCCACCCGCCGGAGGAAGAGCCGCGCGCGATATCTTGGCGGCGTCGGTTCGACCAGAGGAGGAGCCTCCATGAGTGGCCTCGCGAAGGGGAAGAGAGAAGGCCCCCCACCTCGGCTGCATGGAGTAGGGCCGGGGGGCCTCTGCCTCGTCCTCGCCGTGTCGCTCGGTTTCGCCCTTCCGGCCCGAGGCGGCGCTGCGGGCGTGCCGGCCGCGCTGCGACCGCCGCAGGATCCGCGCCCACCCGCGGAGGACGGAGAGCCACCGCTGCGGCTCGCCCAGCGGCTCCAGCTGGAGGCGATGCACCGGCTGGGTGCGGCCCCGTCCGGAGCCGCCGACGAGCTCGCGGCGCTCCTCGCCTGGAACCGGTCGGGCCGGCAGCCCGCCCGCGACGGCTTCACCCGCGCCCTGCCCGTGCTCCTCGCCGCCCGGCCGGGAGGCGGCGCCGGGAGTGGCTTCGTCGAGGAGAACGGCGGCTGGTCGGGCCGGAGCGCCGCGGGGCGCGCGGTGTGGGGGACCTCGGTGGAGGTCGAGGGGGCGCAGCGGCTCCGGCTCGGATTGCGCCGGGTCCCGGCCGCCAGCGGCCCGCGCTTCTGGGTCTGGGGCGAGGCCGGTCCGCCCATCCCCTTCGACGCCGGCCTGCGCGATCCCGAGGGACGCCTCTGGACGCCGAGCGTCGAGGGCCCGCGCCTCTACTTCGAGGCGGAGTGGGCCGAGGGGATGCCCGAGTCGACCTTCGAGATCGACCAGGTGCTCGAGAGCCTCGCGCCCGCAGCCGCGGGCCTGACTGGCGCCGGGCCGCTCGCCGAGGCCCCTGCCGAGACCTCCTGCCTCGTCGACGCCGCCTGCCTCGACGACGGCGCCGTGGCCGGGATCTCGACCTGGAAGCGGGCGATCGCCCGGCTCTCTTTCGTCTCCGGCGGCCAGAGCTTCCTCAGCACCGGGGCGCTGCTCGCGACCACCGACCTGAGCTTCGTTCCCTACCTCCTCACCGCCCGCTCCTGCTTCGCGGGCGCGAGCGAGGCGGCCTCCCTCGAGGCGGTCTGGGACTACCTGCCGGCCACCTGCGGCGGCCCGGCGCCGCCGCTCTCGGGTCTGCCGCGGTCGAACGGCGCAACCCTCCTCGCCACCTCGCCGGTCTCCGACTTCACGCTGGTGCGGCTCGCCAACGCCCCCGGGACGCGCAGTTTCCTCGGGTGGGATCCCGCCGCCGGCGCGGTCGCCCCGGGGGCATTCCTTCCGCGGCTCTCCCACCCGAACGGCCTGCCGATGGCCTTCTCGGCCTCCGCCGCCTGGAGCCCGCCGCTCGCCTGCGCGGACTGGCCGACCGCGGCCTTCCACTACTCCGACCCGGCCCCGGAGCTCGGCTTCGGCGCCACCTTCCCGGCGAGCTCGGGCGCCCCGCTGCTGCTCCAGTCGGGGCAGGTCGTGGGCCAGCTCGCGGGCCTCTGCGGGCCGAACGCGGCGGCCCCCTGCGCCGCGGGTGTGGCCGACAGCGCGGTGGACGGGCGCTTCAGCACGAGCTATCCGGCGCTCGCCCCGTTCCTCGCCCCGGCCACCGGCACGAGCCCCTGCGTGCGGGACGTTCGCACCGCCTGCCTGCTCGCCGGCCGGTTCGAGGTCCGGGTCGCCTGGACTACGGAAACCGGATCGGGCGATGGCCAGGTGATGGGCTTCGGCGGCGAGCGCGCGGAGTCGGACCAGTCGGCGTTCTTCACCTTCTTCGACCCCGCGAACTTCGAGATGGGGGTGAAGATGGTCGATGCCTGCGTACCGGCGTTCGGGAACCGTTTCTGGATCTTCGTCAGCGGCCTGACCAACCAGGCCTTCGCGGTCACGGTGCGGGACAGCGCCACGGGGCGGCTGCGCACCTACGCGAACCCCCTCGGCACGTACCCCCAGACGGTCGGCGACACCGAGGGGCTCCCCTGCGAATGAAGCGGCCCGGCGCCCCCCTCGCGGAGAGCACCGGGCCGGTGGCCACGGGGTCGGGTTCCGCCCAGAACTAGAAGTGGAAGGCGCGGGTCAGGAACGTGGCGAGCTGGCCGCGGTCGATGACCCCGCCCGGGTTGAAGGTCCCGGCGCCGGTCCCCGACGTGATCCCGAGGTGGCGCAGGCTCTGCACGTACGCGAACGAGGGGTGGGTCACCGGCACGTCGGCGGGGAAGTACGGGCTCGTCTCGAGCAGCCGCCAGAAGTTGTCCCCCCCGGCCACGCAGGGGCCCGGCGCGAGCGGTGTCGGGCAAGCCGACAGCGATGTCGGGTGGACGTTGCTCGCCTTGGCCTTGACCACGATCTCGGCGGCGTCGGCGCGCGTCGCGAAGGCGAACGGGCAGAAGCTCCCCACCGCGCAGCCGGTGATCCAGCCGCGGCGGGCCGCCACCTGGATCGCGCGATTCTGGGCCAGGCTGAGGACCGCGGGGTTGCCGGCCGGGTCGACCCCCGCGGCTCCGGTCGTGACGTCGGCGAAGAGGATCGGCGTGGTCTGGCCGAGGTAGGTCGCGACCGCGGCCTCGTCCATGACGGCGTACACGACGAGGGCGGCGAGCTCGGCGCGGGTGACCCCGCGGCCCGGCTGGAAGCTCACCGGGGTGCCGGGAATGCCGTGGCCGGGCGGGATCCCGGTCGACTCGAGCGGCGCGCCGCCGGGTCCGTAGAGGTACTGCGTGAGTCCGAGCTGGCGGGCGGTCTGCACGAAGCGGAAGAAGGGGCTCACCGGGCAGCCCGGGACCGCTGACCCGGGCGGGCAGACGTCGGCGAAGAAGGCCGATCCCGTGCCGTACGGGTCCGTGTCGCTGAAGGTCATGTCGTAGTAGGCGGCGTGGGTGGCCCACTGGCCGATGCCGCCGATGCGGGAGTCGGCGAAGGCGCCGTAGGTCCAGAGTCCGCCGGCCACCGGGTCCACCGCGCCCCCGGCGCGGGTCGCGAGCAGGTTGGTCGCGTTGGCGCTGGTGATCGGATTGATCACCCGCCCCGAGCGCGGATCGCGGTAGAAGTCGAAGCGCTCGTACTTGTCGATCCCCTGGCGGGTGTCGAACAGGCTCGGCCAGATGTTCCCCTGCCCCGAGGTGTTGGGCAGCCCGACGCGGGGCGAGGTGGTGCCCACGAAGAGCTTGTCGAGGAACGGGAGCGCCGAGCCGGGCGAGCCGGCGCCGCCCCGCACCACGTTGGCCGGCACGTCGAACATCGGGGTGTAGAAGTGCCCGTTCTGCCAGAAGGTGTAGAAGACGAGGCTGGGGTTCGTCACCGGCAGGGTGAAGGGGGAGGTCGAGCCGACCGCGGGTAGCGCCGGCGTGTCGGTGGTGTAGATCATCTGCGCGACGTCGTAGTAGACGGTCGACCAGAGCGGGTTGTTCTGGGCGTTCGCATTGCCGGGACCCGGGGTGATGATCGAGCCGCCGAAGATGTTCGAGGACGGCCGCCCGGTGCGCGCCTGGTAGATGTGCCCCTCGCGGGCCACCGCGCGCTGGGAGCGGCTGTCGCCGACGAAGACGTTGTTGACCGGGTCGGCCGGATTGCTGCTGCTGCACGGCGCCGTCGAGCAGGCGACGTCCTGCGGCCCCTGGAGCGGGTTGATCACCGTGTCGGGCACCAGCTGGCGGCGCGGGCCGGGAATGCCGATCGCGGTCTGGTCGCCCGCGTCGAGGGCCGGGCGGAAATCGGCGCGGTAGACGATCGGCTGCACCCAGTTGTTCCCCCCCGAGCCGACAGTGCCGAACGAGAAGTTGCCGATCAGGTGGGTGGCGCCGCCGTACGGGTAGTTGGCGTACTTGGCGAGCGCGCGGCCGCGCAGGTGGACCGGCTCGTAGTAGAGCGGGTACATCGAGGACGGGGTCGTGGGGTCGGCCGGAGGCCGCGGGGTGTCGATCCCCGAGCCGGTGGGCGAGACCTCGAGACCGAGGGTGTAGCGGCGCGGCGGCATGCCGGCGACGACGGTCGTGCAGCTGTCGGTCGCGAAGTCGAAGACCGAGCAGAAGGCCGGCAGGTCGCTGTTGCGGAACATGTCGAACTGGGTCTGCGCCGGTGCCTGGATCGAAAGGCCGAAGGCGACGTCGCCCGAGTAGGGGCGCGGCGCGTCGTAGGGTCCGGGTACCAGGGGATTGCCGTTCGCGAAGGTGCCGGCGAAGTTGTAGAGCTGGTGCTTGGAGAGCACCCGCACGCGGTTGCCAGCGAAACGCCCGGTGGTGAACGGGATGGTGTTCGAGCTCGGGACGATCTGGTTCGCGTTGAGGACCGGCGAGACCAGGATCACCGAGTCGGCGTCGATGCCGAGGCGCACCTCGGTGGGCAGGAAGCAGACGGTTTCCTCGCCGGCCGGGGCCGAGACCGAGAGCGGCGGCTGGGCACCCACCGGCACGTTGCAGTTCGTCTCCGGGAACGAGACCGAATAGCGCCCGGGGGCGGCCAGCGGCTGCGCCGCCGGGTGGGTGGAGTACATGTTGAGGTTGAGGAAACCACTCGGGCCCGCGGCGTCCCGCCCGCCGTAGTAGACGTACCAGTCGGCCGTGAAGCCGCTCCCGGGGTTGGCGGGCGCCGAGAAGATCTGTGCCGGCAGCGTGCCGTCCGGCCGCAGGAAGGTCGCGCGACGGGAGACGAGCAGCACCCAGGTGGAGGCGCGGCCCTCGGTGATGGCCACGTTGGGGCCGCGCACGCCGGTGTCGGTGATGGCGAAGGCGACGAGGAAGTGGCCGTGCAGTTGGTCGTAGCGCACGGTCGGGTACTGGATCAGGCAGGTCTGCGGATTGAAGCCGCCGGGGCAGATCTCGTTGAGCACCGTGGCGCCGACCCAAGCCTCCAGGGTGGTCTCGGCGGTCGGCAGTCCGGCGCGCAGGGCGTTGAGGTTGGTGAGCGGCGAGGGGATCCCCGGGCTGCCCGGAGCCGGCGGGGTGTACGGGAGATTGATCCCGAACGGGTTCGGATTCGGGATCCACATGATGCGGTTCTGGCCCGCGACCACGATGATGCCGTCCGGCCCCACCGCGATGTCCGGATTCGCGGCCGGCTCGCGGCCGGCGAGCGGCGCCTCCACGATCTCCGCCGAGAGCAGCAGGTCGGCGCGTCGGCCGGCCACCGCCGTGCGCTCCGCGAGGGTGTGCTCGACGACCTCGATCTCGTCGCCCACCTCCACGGCGACGAGCGAGGGGAAGAGCGAGGTCTCCACGCCCTCGAGCACCACGGGGATCTCCCCCGGCGAAAGAGCGGTGGGGGTCGCGTCCTGCCCTGCAACTGCGGGGCTGGCCAGGAGCGCCAGCGAGAGGAGGAGACACGTGTAGCGGGAATGCGACCGCGTCGAGGGTTGCATTTCGAGCACCTCCAGCAGAGCTGCTTCACCGAGACTGGTGTCGCTGAGGCCGGATCGTAGAGGCCCGCCGAACGGATGTCCAGTAGTTCACGGGCGCTGCTGATGCAGGGAAATCAGGCCTCCACGACTCGGAAGCCGCCGCGAGCTGCGGCGCAGCGGAGAGCGATGCAGAAGGTCCTCCGCCGCCGGATCTCGCCGCTACGCGAACGCGAGCTGGAGGAGGGCCTTCTGCTCGAGGGCGTGGGCCTTGGCCGAGCCGGTGGCGGGGCTGGCGGAGGGGGAGCGCTTGACGGAGCGGACGGCGCGGCCCCCCGCGGCGCGCTCGAGGAGCGGCAGCGCGTAGGCCAGCGCCCCCATGTTCCCCGGCTCCTCCTGCACCCAGACGAGCTCGCGGGCGGCGGGCAGCCGCGCGAGCTCGGCGGCGAGGGCCGCCTCCGGGAACGGGTAGAGCTGCTCGAGGCCGAGGATCGCGACCTCCCCCTCGGCCCCCCGCCGCCGGCGCTCGGCGCGCAGCTCGTGGAGCACCTTGCCCGAGGCGACGAGCACCCGCCGGGTCGCCTCGCCCGCTCCCCCGTCGCCGAGCACCTCGGCGAAGCGCGGCCGGGCGAGATCCGCGAGCGGCGAGGCGGCATCGGGGTGGCGGAGCATGCTCTTCGGCGTGAAGACCACGAGCGGCTTGCGCCAGGCCCGCAGCGCCTGGCGGCGCAGCAGGTGGAAGTACTGGGCCGCGGTCGAGGGCTGGGCGATCGTCATGTTCTCCTCGGCCGCGAGCTGCAGGTAGCGCTCGATGCGGGCCGAGGAGTGCTCCGGCCCCTGCCCCTCGTAGCCGTGGGGGAGGAGGAGCACGAGGCCCGAGAGCAGCCCCCACTTGTCCTCGGCGGCGGCCACGAACTGGTCGATCACGATCTGGGCGCCGTTGGCGAAGTCGCCGAACTGCGCCTCCCAGAGCACCAGTGCCTCGGGCATGTCGCGCGAGAAGCCGTACTCGAAGCCGAGCACCGCGAGCTCGGACAGGACCGAGTCGTAGACCTCGAAGCGGGCCTGGCCGCGCGCGAGGTGGGCGAGGGGCAGGTGCTCGGCGCCCGTCTCGACGTCGACGAGCACCGCGTGGCGCTGGTTGAAGGTGCCGCGGCGGCTGTCCTGGCCGCTCATGCGCACCGGTGTGCCGGCGACCACCAGCGAGGCGAAGGCGAGCGCCTCGGCGGCGCCGAAGTCGAGCGGCCGTTCGCCGCGCGCCATGCGCAGCCGCTCGTCGAGCAGCTTCGCCACCTTCGGGTGCACGTGAAAGCCCTCGGGCGCCCGCGTGAGCCCCTCGCCGAGGTCGGCGAGCCGCTCGGCCGCGAGGCCGGTGGTCACCTCGATCGCCGGGTCGAACGGCCCGCCGCGGAAGGCCGCCCAGTAGCCCGGCAGCTCGCGGAGCAGCGGGATCTTCGTGAGCCGCGCCGCCTCCCGCTGCGCCGCGGTGAGCTCGTCGCGGACTCTTGCCGCCTCGGCCTCGGCCTCCTCTCGGGAGAGCCCGGCCCGCGGCGCGTACGACTGCCAGAGGGGCGGCGTGGCGCGGATCTTCCGATAGAGGAGCGGCTGCGTGACGGTGGGGTCGTCGATCTCGCTGTGCCCGTACCGCCGGTAGCCGATCAGATCGATCACCACGTCGCTCCGGAACTCGTAGCGGAACGCGGTCGCGATCCGCGCCGCGCGCACCACCGCGTCGGGGTCCTCGGCGTTGACGTGGAGGATCGGGACCGGGAGGCGCTTGGCCACGTCGGTGGCGTAGCGCGTGGCGCTGTAGGCGCGGGGCTCGGTGGTGAAGCCGATCCAGTTGTTCACGATCACGTGCACCGTGCCGCCGACCGAGAAGCCGTCCACGGTGGCGAGGTTCAGCGTCTCGGCCGTCACCCCCTGGCCGGCGAACGCCGAGTCGCCGTGCATGACGACCGGCAGCACCCGCCGCCCGCTGCGGTCGCCGAGCCGCTCCAGCTTCGCGCGGCAGCGGCCGAGCGCCACCGGGGCGATCACCTCGAGGTGACTCGGGTTCGAGGCGAGGTGGATCCGCAGCGTGCGGCCGCTCGCGGTGGTGTGGAGGCCGGTCGCGCCGAGGTGGTACTTCACGTCGCCGCCGCCGAGGATGCTCTTGGGGTCGACGTCCTCGAAGCCGGCGAAGATCTCCACCGGGCTCCGGCCCACGACCTGGGCGATCACGTTCAGGCGGCCGCGATGGCTCATCGCCAGCACCGCCTGCTCGGCGCCGCTCTCCGCTCCGGCGTCGAGGACCTCGTTCAGGAGCGGGACCAGCGCTGCGACGCCCTCGATCGAGAAGCGCTTGTTGCCGGTGTAGCGCGCCTGGAGCACCTGCTCGAGGACCTCGGCGCGGAGCAGGTAGGTGAAGACGTGGCGCCGGTCGACGGCCGGAGGCTCGGCCTCCATCCGCGCCGCGATCCACTCGCGCCGCTCCCGGTCGGGGATCTGCATGAACTCCACCCCGATCGGACCGCAGTAGGTGCGCCGCAGGCCGTCCGCTGCGGGGCCGGCCTCGTCGAGCTCCGGAACCGGCAGCGGCTGGAGCCGCCCGAACGGGTCGAGATCGGCCTGGAGGTAGCCCCAGCGGCGGAAGGCGTCGCGGAGCGCGGGGTCGGCGGCGGTCGACATGGCGGCGGGAGCATATCCCGCGGCCCCCGCGGCGGCCTGCCGGTGCGCGATCCGGGCCCCGGGCGCCACCGGTTCCGGGGGCTAGAATGGCGCGCCATGTCCCGCCCCTCCCGCGCTCTCGCGCGCCGCGCGCTGGCGGCGCTCCTCCTCGCCCTCGCCCCCGGTGGCCTGGCGGCGCCGGTCGCCGCCGCGGTTCCCTCGGTCCTCCCGCCCGCGCTCGAGCCGGCGGGCACCGGCGGGCTGCCGGCCCTCGACCGGGCGCTCGCCAAGCTCTCGACGCACCGCCGTCTGCTCGTGATCGCCGCCCACCCGGACGACGAGGACGGCGCGGCGCTGGTGGCGGTGGCGGAGGGGATGGGGGGCGAGGCGGCCTACCTCTCGCTGTCGCGCGGCGAGGGGGGGCAGAACCTGATCGGCGAGGAGAAGGGGGCGGGGCTCGGCCTGCTGCGCAGCGAGGAGCTCCTCGCCGCCCGGCGCCTCGACGGGGCGCGACAGTACTTCACCCGCGCGCACGACTTCGGCTACACGCGTTCGCTCGCGGAGACGCTCTCCCGCTGGCCCCGCGCGGCGCTCCTCGCCGACACGCTGCGGATCGTCGCCCGCTTCCGGCCGCAGGTGATCGTCACCGTCTTCCCCGACGACGGGCGGGGCGGCCACGGGCAGCACCAGGCGGCTGGCTGGGTGGCGGCCGAGGCGTACCGGCGCTCCCGCGAGGCGCAGGGGTGGCGGGAGGCGGCCCCGGCGGGGGCGGCGCGCTGGGAGGCCGCGAGCCTCTGGCGCTCCGGCTGGTTCGACCGCGAGGCGGCGGCGGCGCTCTTCCCGCTCGGCACGCTCGACCCCTGGAGCGGCCGCTCGCTCTATCAGATCGCCGGCGCGGCGCGCAGCCAGCACCGCTCGCAGGACATGGGGCGCCCGCTCGACCTGGGGCCCCGCGACGGGCGGTGGATCTGGCTCGCGGGGGGGAGTGGGGCGCCGTCGCCGGACCTCTTCGCGGGCGCCGACACCTCGCTCGCCGGCCTCGCGGCGCCGGCGCCGCCGGCGCTCGCGGCCGAAGTCGCGCCGCTCCTCGCGGCGGTCGAGGCCGGAGCGCGGGAGCTGCGCGCGCAGCTGCGGCCGGGCGCCGGGGCCGAGCTGGTGGACGGGCTCGCGCGCCTCCACGCCGGGCTCGCGGAGGCGGCGGCGCTGCTGGCGGCGAGCGCCGACCCCGGCGCCGCCGCGGCGCGGGCCCTCGTCGAGGAGAAGGTCGCGGTGGCGGGCGAGGCGCTGGCGGTGGCCGCCGGGCTCGCCCTCGACGCCACCTCGGCGCGCGAGGAGCTGCTGGCCGGCGCGGAGGTGCCGCTCGCGGTGACGCTCTGGAACGCCGGCTCGGAGCCGGTCGGAGTCGAGCGGATCGAGCTCGCGACGGAGGGCTTCGCGCTGTCCGCGGCGCCCGCGCCGATCGCCGGCCGTGAGGTGGCGCCCGGCGAGCTCGCGCGCTTCGAGCTCTCGCTCGCGCTTCCCGCCGACGCCGGCCCGACGCGCCCCTACTTCCTGCGCCGGCCGCTCGCCGGTGACCTCTACGACTGGGAGGCCGTCCCGGAGCAGGTGCGCGGCGAGCCGTTCGAGCCGCCGCCGGTCGCGGCGCGGCTGTATCTGCGAATCGCCGGACGGCCGGTGGTGCTCGAGCGGGAGGTCGTCCACCGCGCCCTCGACCAGGCGGTGGGCGAAGTGCGGCGACCGCTGCGGATCGTGCCGCTCCTCGAAGTCGCGGCCGAGCCCTTCGTCGTCCTGCTGCCGCTTCCGGCGCGCCCGGCCGGGTCGGTCTCGGTGCGCCTTCGCTCGCACGCCGAGGCTCCGCTCGCGGGGACCCTCCGGGCCCGCTCCGACTGTCCCGACGCCGCGGAGGTCGCGCGGCCGTTCGCGATCGCGGACCCGGCTGGCGAGATCGCCCTGGAGCTCCCGCTCGCCGCCTGCCCGGGGAGCGAGCGGGCGGTGTGGAGGCGGGCGGCGCAGGTGGGTGGCTCCGAGTACGCCGAGGCGCTGCCGCTCGCCGCGCTCCCGCACGTGCGCCCGCGCCCCTGGCCGCAGCCGGCCGAGGTGGCGGTGCACGCCTTCCCGCTGGCGCTCCCGGCCGGGCTCGGGCGGGTCGGCTACGTGGTGGGTGCCCTCGACCGCGTCCCCGAGGCGCTGGCCGCGGTGGGAATCCCGGTCGAGCGGCTCGCGGCGCGCGACCTCGAGGCCGCCGATCTCTCGGTCTACGACGCGATCGTCGTCGGCCCGCGCGCCTACGAGACCGAGCCGGCGCTGGCGCGCGCGAACCCGCGGCTCCTCGACTACGTCCGCCGCGGCGGGCTCCTCGTCGTGCAGTACCAGCAGTACCCGTTCGTGGAGGGGGCCTTCGCGCCGCTGCCGCTCGCGATCGCGCGCCCCCACGACCGGGTGACCGACGAGGCCTCACCGGTGCGGCTTCTGGAGCCGGAGCACCCGGTCTTCACCACCCCGAACCGCCTCGGCCCGGCCGACTGGGAGGGCTGGGTGCAGGAGCGCGGGCTCTACCTGGCCCGCACCTTCGACCCCGGCTTCCGGCCGCTGCTCGCCCTCCAGGATCCCGGCGAGCCCGAGCAGCAGGGGGCGCTGCTGGTCGCCCGGGTGGGCGAGGGGACCTACGTCTACACCGGTCTCGCCCTATTCCGCCAGCTCCCCGCCGGCGTGCCCGGCGCCGTGCGCCTCTTCGCGAACCTGCTGGCGCTGGGGGAGAGAGCCGAGGCGCCCTGAGGGCGCTCAGCGCGGGGTGAGCGGCACCGCGGCGGCGAGCGCGCGGAGCTTCTCCTGCACGCGGCGGGCGTTGTCGGGGCCGAGGCGGAGGAGGTGCTTGGCGGCCGGAGGAAGCGCCTCGAGCTCCGGGTCGGCGAA
>JAHDVN010000048.1 GCA_023384635.1 Thermoanaerobaculia bacterium | reverse complement strand
AGAGCGACCCCGCCGCGAGCAGCAGGCGGCCCGCGGCGATCACGCGCTCGGCGCGCAGGCGGGGAGAGTAGATGGAGCGCACGGGAGGATCCTACCGGGCGGCGGGGCGCGGCGCGGTCAACCTTCGGTATAGGGCGGCCTCTATCTTCCGTGCGATGGCGCTCGCGCGCCGCTCTCCCTATACTCCGCCGGCCATGAGAACCTCACCCATCCATCTCCTCGCCCTCGCGCTCGTCGTCGTCCTCCCCTTCGCCGGCTGCGCCAAGAAGAAGGCCCCCGTCACCCCTCCCGAGGCGGCCCCGGTGGCCGCCCCCGTGGTCGAGCCGCCCCCGCCGCCGCCGCCGCCGCCGCCGGCCGATCCGATCCCGGACCCGCTCGCCGCCGACCTCGTGGAGGCGCACGCCTACGCCTACCGCGCCGGCCTGCTCGGCGACGTCTTCTTCGACTTCGACCGCGCGGAGCTGCGGCCCGAGGCGCGCGAGCGGCTGGCGAAGAACGCCGAGTTCCTGCGCCAGCGCCCCGAGTTCACGATCACGATCGAGGGGCACTGCGACGAGCGCGGCACGAGCGAGTACAACCTCGCGCTCGGCGAGCGCCGGGCCCAGGCGGCCCGCGCCTACCTCGCCTCGCTCGGGATCTCGGAGGCGCGGCTGCGCACGGCGAGCTACGGCGAGGAGCGCCCGGTCTGCCGCGAGCAGAACGAGAGCTGCTGGCAGCAGAACCGCCGCGCCCATTTCCTCCTCACCGGGCGCGTTCCCGGCGGCTGACACGCGCCTCCGGCGGAGACGGCGAGGCCCCGGCCGGGTGACCGGCCGGGGCCTTTCGCTTCGATCCGGGCGTCACTCCGGCTGCCAGACCGGCACCCGCCCCGGCGTGTAGGGGGCGTGCACCTCCTCCATCCGCCGCTCGAGCGCCGCGAGGTCGACCTCCACCAGCTGACGGAGGGCGGCGAGCTCGCGGTCGAACGACTGGCTCGCGATCTCGTAGGCATCGAGGTGGGTCCGGGTCGGGGCCTGGGTCGCGAACCAGGGCCCTTCGACGACCCCCTGCACCCGCTCGCGGATCGACGGCGCGTCGTTCTCGTGCCGCCGCCGCATCTCGCGGTCGCCGGTGAGGGCGGTCTCGACCGCCGCGAGCCGGAGCGCGAGGTTCCGGGCCTCGGTGCGGAGCTCCTCGCCGGCCGCCGGGGCGCCGTCGAGAGCCTCGCGCACGAGCTCCAGCCGCTTGCCGGTCTCGCGCGCGAGCGCCACCGCGCCGAGCAGCGCGCGCTGCAGGCGGGCGGTCCTGGCCTGGAAGGCGGACACCGCCACCCGGTCCTCGGCCCCGAGGGTGGCCAGGTTCAGTGGCTCGACGGCGAACGTCTCGGGCCCGCCGAGCGGGGTCAGCTGCCCGTCGACACGCTTGGCGAGGGAGACGGTGTACGAGCCGGGGACGGCGAGGGGGGCAACCGTGAACGCCGGCCCCCAGAGGCTCTCCTCCTCGGAGCGCCGCGTGCCGGCGGGCTCCATCGGGGCGAGGCGCAGATCCCAGGCGACGCGGTGGAAGCCGGCTTCCACCGGCCCGCTGAGCCGGCGCACCACGTTCCCCTCGGCATCGGCCACGGTGAGCACGATCGCCGGCGCCTCCTCGCGTGCCTCGGTGCGCAGCTCGTCGAAAGTGGGGTAGGGGGGCGTCTTCCCCTCCTTCTCCGCCTTCACCTCGGCCTCCTGGCGCCGCTCCTTGCGCGTCTGGAGCTTCTCGGCGAGGTGATAGGTGAAGACGGCGCCGAACGGCGGATCCGGAGCGTGGAAGTGGGTCTCGCCGAGGAAGCCGTTCCCCTTGCCGCCGATGGGAGAGCCGGGGGCGTAGGCGAGCGCGCGGCGCACCGGGAAGAGGCTCGCCTCCTCGGCCAGCCGCTCGGGGGCGGCGTGGCGCAGCGGCGTGTAGTCGTCGAGGATGTAGAAGCCGCGGCCGAAGGTGGCGGCGACGAGGTCGTTTTCCCGCCGCTGGATCGCGATGTCCCGCACCGCGATGACCGGCATGCCTCCCCGCAGCTGGATCCAGCGCTGGCCGCCGTCGCGGGTGAAGAAGAGCCCGAACTCGGTGCCGGCGAAGAGCAGGTTCCGGTCGACGTGGTCCTCCGCCACCGTGTACACGCTGCCGCGGGCGGGCAGGTCGCCGGCGATCGAGCTCCAGGTGCGGCCGCGGTCGGCCGACTTGAGGAGGTACGGCTTGAAGTCCGCCATCTTGTGGTTGTTGAAGGCGGCGTAGACGGTGCGGTCGTCGTGGCGGGAGGCGAGGAGGTCGGAGACGTAGGTGTTCGCGGGCACGCCGGGGAAGGCGCCGACCTGGCGCCAGGTGGCGCCGCCGTCCTCGGTGATCGAGACCAGGCCGTCGTCCGCGCCGGCGTAGAGGAGCCCTTCGACCAGCGGCGACTCGTCGAGCGCCACGAGGTTGCCGTAGAGGGAGGTGGAGGCGTTCTTCGCCACCGCCTCGGCGCGCTGCACCTTGCCCATCACCGGCAGCTGGTTGCGGTCGATCTGCCGCGTGAGATCGCCGGAGATGGCGCGCCAGCTGTCGCCCCGGTCGTCGCTGCGGAAGAGGATGTTGGCGCCGAAGTAGAGGCGGGTGTGCCGGTGGGGGCTCAGTACCAGCGGCGCGTCCCAGTTCCAGCGCAGGCCCGGCTCGCCGGGCCCCGGCTGGGGCTGGATGTCGAGGTTCTCGCCGCTGCGCCGGTCGTAGCGGGTGAGGACGCCGTGCTGGGCCTCCGAGTAGACGATGTTCGGGTCCTCGGGGTCGATCGCGGCCCAGAAGCCGTCCCCGGTCTGGGTCACGAACCAGTCGCTGCTCGGCACGCCGTTGAGCGTCAGGCTCCGGGACGGCCCGCCGAGGGTGAAGTTGTCCTGGGTGCCGCCGTAGACGTAGTAGACGGGCCGGGAGTCGTCGACGGCGACGCGGTAGAACTGCGTCACCGGCAGGTTCGGGAAGTACTTCCAGGTGGCGCCGCGGTCGAAGCTCTCGTAGAGGCCGCCGTCGGAGCCGACGAGGTAGTGATTGCGGTCGCGCGGGTCGATCCACATCGCGTGGTTGTCGACGTGCTTGTGCCGCTCCCCGAGGTTGCGCCAGGTCGTGCCGCCGTCGTCGGAGACCTGGAGGAAGACGTCCATAGAGTAGAGGCGGTCGGCGTCGAACGGGTCGGGGACGAGCTCGTTGTAGTACTGCGGGCTCGCCGAGACGTAGTCGGAGCGCTTCTCCCAGGTGGCGCCGCGGTCGCGGGAGCGGAAGATGCCTCCCTTCTTCTCGGACGCCTCGACGATCGCGAAGAGGACGTCCGGATCGACCGGCGAGAGGGCGAGACCGATCCGTCCCAGGTCGCCCTTGGGCAGGCCGCTCTCGAGCTTCTTCCAGGTGGCGCCGGCGTCGGTCGACTTGTAGATCGCCGATTCGGGGCCGCCGTTGACGAGGGTCCAGACGTGGCGCCGGCGCTGGTAGGCGGCGGCGTAGAGGACGTCCGGGTCGCGCGGGTCGTAGACGAGGTCGGAGACGCCCGTGTTCTCGCCGATCGCCAGCACCTGCTTCCAGGTGGCGCCGCGATCGGTCGTCTTGTAGAGGCCGCGGTCGCCGCCGGGGCCCCAGAGCGGGCCCTGGGCGGCCACGTAGACGACTCGCGAGTCGCGCGGGTCGAGCACGATCTTGCCGATGTGCTCGCTCTTCTCGAGGCCGACCCGCTTCCAGCTCTCCCCGCCGTCCTCGGAGAGGTAGACGCCGTCGCCGTAGCCGACGCTGCGCTGCGAGTTGTTCTCGCCGGTGCCGACCCAGACCGTCCAGGGGTCGCGGGGGTCGATCGCCACGGTGCCGATCGAGTAGGAGCCCTCGCGGTCGAAGACCGGCTTCCAGGTGGTGCCGGCGTTCTCGGTGCGCCAGACGCCGCCCGAGGCGACGGCGACGAACCAGCGCGACGGGTTCGTGGGGTCGACGGCGATGTCGCCGATCCGCCCCGAGGTGAGAGCGGGCCCGATGCCGCGCAGGGCGAGGCCGGCGAAGGCGTCGGCGGTCGCGCCAGCGGCCTTGCCGGCGGCGGGCGCGGCGCCGGCCGCGGCTCCGGTCGCGGGGGCGGCGAGCAGCGCGAGAGCGAGGACGAGGATGGCGGCGGGTGAGGCAAGATGGCGCACGGTGTCTCCTCCGAGGGATGGCGGGGCCGGCTCCTCCCGGGCGGGGGAGCCCGGCCGGGAGGATCGTAGCAGCCAGCCCGCGGAGAACCGCCACCCGGACGGCGGGTGTGGAGACGAGAAGGGCCGGCCGGGGCGGGCGGCCCCGGACGGACGCCGGCGGGGGACGTTACTTCTTGACGCCGAACTGCAGACCGATCTCGACCCGCACCTCGTCGCTGAGCAGCAGCCCTCCGCGGTCGAGGGCCTGATTCCAGTTGATGCCGTACTCCTTGCGGTCGAGCCTGGTCTCGGTCTCGAAGCCGATCTTGGTGTTCCCCCAGGGGTCGACCAACTCGCCGAGGAAGCTCACCGGCAGGGTGATCACCTGGGTGACGCCGCGCATGGTGAGGGGGCCGGTCACCTCGTAGGCGTTCTCGCCCTTCCTGCGGATCTCGGTGGAGCGGAAGGTGATCGTGGGGTGCTTCTCGACATCGAAGAAGTCGGGGGAGCGCAGGTGGGTGTCGCGCTGCTCGTTGGCGGTGTCGATGCTCTTGGCCTGGATCGTGAACTCGACCGACGACTTGGCCGGATCGGGATCCATGACCACGGTGGCGTCGAACTCGGTGAACTGGCCGCGGACGTTCGCCATGAGGTGGCGGACGACGAAGTCGACGTTCGAGTGGGCCGGATCGACCATCCAGGTGGTCGCGGCCGCCGCCGGCAGGGCGGCGGCGAGGGCGAGGAGGGTGAAGGCGAGGGCGAGGGTCAGGGTGCGCTTCATGGTTCGGGTCTCCAGGGTTCGGGGCCCGTCGGGGCCGGTGGGAAGGGCGCGGCCGGAGGGGGCTCCGGCGCGGCACGGATCTGGTCGAAGTACGTCAAGAGCTGCTCCTGCGCGCGCTGCGGCAGGTGGGAGAGGGAGGCTTCCTGGACGGCCTCGAGCGGGGCGTCGAGAGCGGCGAGGAGGTCGTCGCCGGCGGCGGTCAGCCGGCAGAGGACCTGTCGCCGGTCGGCCGCGGCCCGCTGGCGTTCGACCCACCCCTTGCGCTCGAGGCGGTCGAGGAGCCGGGTGATGCCGGGGGCGTGCTCGATCATCCGCCCCGCGATTTCGAGCGTCGGCAGCCCCGCCTCGCCGGCGCCCCGCAGAATCCGCAGCACGTTGTACTGCTGGATCGTGATGCCGTGGGGCTCGACGACCGCGCCGAGGCGGCGCCGCACGACGTCGGCGGTGCGCAGCAGCGCCACCACGGCCTCGTGGGCGGGGGATCGGAAGGGGCGGGCCTGCCGCAGCTCGCGCTGGATCTGGCTCGTCGGGCTCATGGAAAGGAAGATTACATGACAATTAGTAACTAGTCAAGTATTTGCCGGAACTCTCCTTCCCGCGGGGCCGCGCTCAGCGGCTCCCGACCGCGGCCAGAAGCTCCCGGGCGCGCCGTTCGACCGCGTCGAAGCGGCCGGCGGCGAGCTCTGCGGGATCGAAGAGCGGGGTCGTGAAGCCGAGCGCGAAGGCGCCGGCCGCCAGCCAGTCGGCGGCGTTGGCGGCGTCGGCGCCGTTGGTCGGCACGATGCGGAGGAAGGGGAGCGGGGCGAGGCAGGCGCGGACGAACGCCGGACCGGTGCCCGGGGCGGGGAAGAGCTTGACCAGCGGGGCCCCCGCGCGGCTCGCTGCCACCATCTCCGTCGGGGTGGCGCAGCCCGGCATCGCGGCCACCCCCCGGGCGGCGGCGGCCCGCACCACCTCGGGGTCGAAGACCGGCGAGACCACGAACTGCGCCCCGGCGGCGACCGCCTCGGTCACCTCCTCGGGGCGGAGCACCGTCCCCACGCCCACGACGAGGCCGGGGCGTCCCCGGAGCTCGCGGACGAGCTCGAGGGCCCCGGGCACCGAGAGGGTTACCTCGAGGGTGCGGAAGCCGCCGGCCGCGGCGGCCTCGAGGGCGCGCCGGCCGGTCTCCTGGCGCTCGCAGCGGAGGATCGCCACCGCCCGCTCGGCGGCCAGGTGGCGCACGAACTCCATCGGCTCCATCGCCCTCTCTCCTCTCCGGGCTCTGCCCTGGGCCCCGTTTCGCTAGGGTGCGGGGGAGCTCTCCACCGGATAGCCGGCGCGCACCCAGGCGTCGAAGCCGCCGCGCAGCGTCTTGACCTGCGGGAGACCCTTGGCCGCGATCTGGAGCGCCACCCGGGCGCTCGAGTTCTCGGCCGGTCAAGTGCAGTAGGTGACGATCAGCTTCTCCCGAGGCAGCTCCTTCCAGCGCGTCACCACCTGGTCGGGATAGAGGTGAATCGCGCCGGCGGCGTGGCTGCGCCGGTAGGAGGACTCGTGCCGGACGTCGACGAGGATCGCCTCGCCGGCGTCGACCGCGGCCTTGGCCTCGGCGGCGGAGACCCGCTCGACCTGGTCGGGTGTGCGGGGGCGGTCCTGGGCGCAGGCGGGGGCGGCGAGGAGGAGGAGCGCCAGCAGGGGCGCGATGGCGAGGGTTCGGTGCACGTCGGGCTCCTTGGGTCCGGGTGGCGGCGGATCATACACCGCCCGGCGGCGATCAGGCGGCGGGCGCGGCGGCGGCGAGACGGGCCGCCTCCGGGCAGTCGCAGAAGCCGCGCGCGAAGTCGAGGAACGCCGCAGCGTCGGCGAAGTTCGAGGCGAGGCCGAACGAGACTCGCACCGCCCCGGTCGACTTGCCGTCGATGCAGCGGCGAAACTCCTCGTAGGTCATGGCGTGCCCGGCCGAGCGCCGGAAGCAGGTGTCGATCTCCCCCTTCGACAGGCCGAGCGCGAGCTCCCCGGCGCCGGGGTTGCAGAAGCAGCCGGTGCGCAGCGAGATCCGCCGCCGGTTCGCCTCGGCCTCGATCAGGGCGTGGTCGAGGAACTGGCCGCGGGGGTCGTAGAAGTTTATCGTCACGGTGCCGCCGCGGCGCTCGGTGGTGGCCGGACCGTAGATGCGCACCACCGGCTCCCCGCTGGTGTGGCGCAGGGCGAGCAGCTCCCCGATCAGCCAGCCGGTCAGGCAGCGCACCCGCTCGTGCACGAGGTCGAGGCCGACCTCGGCGAGCAGCTCGAGGCCGTGGGTCACCGCGGGCAGGACGGCGTAGTTGAGGGTCCCGTCCTCGAACGCCGCCTCGCCGTCGGCCAGGGCGTAGCTGTCGGCCTGGACGGAGGCGACGGTGATGGTGCCGCCGGCGAACCAGGGGCGGTGGAGGCGGGCGAGGGCGTCGCGCCGGGCGATCAGCGCGCCCACGCCGGTGGGGTAGCCGAACATCTTGTAGAAGGAGAGGGCGACGAACTCTGGCCGGTGGCGGGAGAGGTCGAGGCGGTTGGTGGGCACGAAAGCGGCGGCGTCGAGGAGCACGTCCCAGCCCCGCTCCTGGGCGAGCTCGATCCACGCGAGCGGGTGCTGCACGCCCGAGAAGTTGCTCTGTGCCGGGAAGGCGAACAGGTCGTGGCCGCCGCTGCGGGCCCGCTCGAGCTGCGCGCGCACCACCCCCTCGTCGGCCCGCATCTCCGGCGGCCGCACCGGAAGGTAGATCGTGTCCGCGCCGCGCGCCCGGTCGAACTCGCGGATGCCGTTGACCGAGTTGTGGTTGTCGAAGGTGAGCAGGAAGCGGTCGCCGGTGGCGAACGGGTACGACTCGCCGACCAGCTTGAGCGCCTGGGTGGCGTTGCCGGTGAACACCACCGCCTACTCGGCGGGAGAGGCGCGGAAGAAGTCGAGCACCCGCTCCCGGCAGCGCTCGATGAGCGCGGTGGCCGCCGCCGAGGTGGGGTTCGACGAGTGGGGGTTGCCGAGCACGTTGCCGAGCTGCAGCTGCGCGTGTCGCCGCACCTGCGAGTCTGCGTTGAGGCCTGCGCCGGTGTAGTCGAGGTAGACGTGCCCCTCCTGGTCGAGCCGCGAGAACTCGCGCGCCCGCAGCTCGTCGAGCGCCGCCGTGGCGGCATACCCGGGAAAGCGGGCCAGGAATTCGGCGCTGCGGGAACCGGTGGGTGAGGGCATCTGCGGGCTCCTCCCTTTGAGGGAGCCTACCGGCGCCCCGCCCGGAGCGCCCGACCCGTCCGGGTGGTCACGGGCGAGATCGAGGTGGCCAAGACCTGGGTCACGGGCGCTGATTCCGTGTGTGCAACGCTCCATAGAGGGTGGGCGCCCTCATCTGGTAGGTTTCCAGCAGGAGGTGCCTCTCGATGAGCGAACTCAGAACTACGCTCCTGGTGGCGCTGCTCGCAGGCGGGCTGGGCACGCCGAGCGGGTCGGCCCAGACGTACTTCACGGATCTGCTCTGCTCCCCCTATTCTCCTCCCGGAAGGCAGACGTGTGTTGGCATCGACCGGAACAAGGGCGGCGCGATCACCCATCTGCAGACCGAGTGGAGCTGTCCTCCCCCACAGCCCCCCTTCTATCCGGGGCAGCCCTCACCCCCGTGCGTGAACCTGGTGGACAACGGCTTCCCGGACAACGGGCGCCAGGTCCAGGTTTCCTTCTACCTCGATGGGCAGAGCTATCCAAGTTGCTGGCCCTGCAATACGGGCTGCCATTGGGGATGGAACCCTGTCCAGGCTGGGACCTGCCACCACCCTTCGACAAGCGGCCACTACTACTACCAGTGGAGCCCGAACTCAATGTTCATCCAGACGCAGCCGATGCACTGGGACAACGAGCTCGGGCGCTCGAACTTTTACGTGGGGTCGTGGCTCAGTTTTCTGAGCCACAACGTGCTCTCGATCACCTATCAGCTCTGGAACGGTGAGTCGTTCGCGATCCACGGGGGGCACGAGCTCCCGGTCGCGTACCTGGACTGGACGCTGGGCAGTGCCAAGGCGTACGTGGGACCCAACCCCTTCTCGAATGCTCCGATCAGCGAGATCCCGGTGCCGGTGGGACCGGGGAACTCGCCGGTCGTGAACGCAACGGAGCGGTGGGTTGGGTGGTTCGGGCTCTTCGACCTGGCCGGGATCGGAGTTGGGGAGGCGGGAGTGGCGCTCTATGTGCCGCAGACCAGCTACTCGCAGGTCTGGCGGGTGGGGAAGATCGCCTCGCCGCCCACGAGCTACATCCAGAATGTGGCGAACTGGAGCCTCGCACCCAACACCCCGTACACGACCACGGTGTACCTCATCACGGGAACACCAGAGGAGATCCGTTCGGCGGTGTACGCGTTAGAGGGCTATTAGTAGCGGTACGCCAAACCTGCCATCTCGGGAATGCGCAGACGGCCGGGCTTCGCATCCGCTGCAGGACCACCGGCTACGGCTCGAGCTTCCGGATTCTGGCTTCGCCTGACGTCGTCGCTGCCCAGGTCGTCGCTGGCCTCGTGAAGGGAAGCAGCCGCAGCACTCGAAGCGCGATCCATGTGGCGAGAGCCAAGCCCGCTGCCGTTACCGCTGGCCGCGCTGTCACCAGCGAAAGGACCGTCGGATCCCAGAATGCGCCGACCGGGTCGAGTGCGGCGCACCAGCCGACGGTGAAGCCGGCGACTCCGAGCGCGGCGAGAAAGAGCCGCAGCGCCCGCCGACCTGTCCGGATCACCGAGGCAAGAGGAAGGGCTAGCCCGGGAAGCCCAGGCAGCAACAGGCGCGGGCCGAATCCGCTGCCGCCCCGCCAGTCGATCCAGGCTGCCGCGAGGCCGAAGTAGGCGGCCAAGGCGAGAACTGCGAAGAGCGGGAGGAATCGGTGTTCCGGCCCAGCTGTCGATTCCCTCGCGAAGCGATCTGGCCCGGGGGCATCGTCGGCGATGCCGGGAGTGGGTTCCGTGGCGCCACGTGCGCACACCTGCGCCGGTCGGTGCCGTTGCCGGAGCGCGTCGCCTGCCGCGCTGGCAAGCCATGCCGCGGTCCCCGCCACGAGGAGCGGCGCGAACCAGATCAGGCCGCGGTCGGCCGCCAGGAAGAGCCCGCGCGCACCATCCAAGAGGTCTCCGGCCTGGAAGGGCTGGGAGGTGAGGAAAGGTGGCAGTCCTCGGGCGACGTTGCTCACGACCCAAAGCGTTCCAGTTGTCGCTGGACCCATAGCTAGTACCGCGGCTCGCCGAAGACCCAGGCAGGCAGCGACGCCTGCGAGCACGACGACGACGAGCAGCAGGGCACTTTCCTTGGTCACCAGCGTCAGGCCCAGAAGGACGGAACCGAGAAAGAGCCGGCCCGCTGAGGTGGCGGCAATGGAGAGTACTGCCAACGACCAGGTGTACGGCTCGGTGAAGAAGGTCCGCGAATGGAACCAGAGAGGCGAGCAGAAGTAGGCCGCGAAAGCTGCGACCGCTCCTGTCAGCGGATCCGCGAGCCAAAGGCCGAGAAGGCGCGCCCCGGACACCAGGGCGGCGAAGGTGAGGGCGAGGCCCGCCAGTCCGATGATCAGGTCAGGTGCTGCCGCGGGAGCAATCGCCATCTGGGCGGCGAGTAGCGGCGCGAGAAGTGCAGGCACCCCGGCTGGATGGGCGGGAAGGAAACGGCCTTCGTACTCGCGGAGGTGGCGGTCCAGCCCCTGGCCGGCCCTCTTCCGGCCTGCGGCCGCGCTTCCTTCCTCGACCGCCGCGTAGTCGTCCGAGAGCTCGAGGTCGCAATCGGAGGCGAGAGAGTGGGCGAGAAGAGCGTAGTGGGGTTCGTCGCCGCCGATCAGGGCCGGCCGAGTGGCGAAGGGGAGTAGATGGAGGAGAAGCGCGCCGGCGAGCCAACTCCACGGGAGGCCCCAGGGGCCGAGCCTCGCACCGCCCGAACCGAACTTCGCCGGTCGACTGTCGCGCAGCACGGCGCAAAGGTACCACGCGAACCGGACCTGTGCTGCTTCGGTGTCACCAACCTCTGCCTGGGCTGAGGTGGGCGGAGTCGGAGTCGCCCATTTCGACCGTGCCGGGGGGGAAGTACTCCCGCCAGCGGCGGGAGACGAGGGCGGCGGTCTCGGGGTCGCAGGCGAGCTCGGCGGGGTAGCCGGGCTTCATCCGCGCGTCGATGGCGATCGGGGGGGTGAAGGCGAGGTGGTGGCGGTGCACGGCGGTGGCCGCGGCGTGGAGATCCGCCGCCGGCTCGAAGCGGGTGAAGGTGGTCCAGAGGAAGTTCATCGGCGAGGCGACGGCGCGGCGCGGCTCGTCGGTGACGACGAGCAGCGGCCAGGGGGCGAACGCCGGGTGCGCGGCGAGGCGGGCGGGGAGTCCGGGCTCCGCGGCGAAGGGGGGCGCCCCGACCACCAGGCAGCCGGGGCAGAAGACCTCGACCGGGCCGACGTCCGGCGGTAGCGGCACCGCCGGGCGGAACTCCCGCGGCAGGTCGCGCACCGGGTCGCCGAGCCCCAGCCAGACCCCCTTCGACCCTTCGTTGACCGCCGGACCGGTGTAGTCGAGGGTGTCCATCGCGGTGTGGGAGAAGACGTAGAGGTCCGACTCGGGGCGCGTGCGCGCGAGCAGGTGGGCGAGGGTGGCACGGAAGTCGCGCAGGTCGACGGGGCGGTCGGTGACGAGGAGGAACTTCGTGAGCGCCAGCTGCCCCTCGCCGAGGATCCGGAAGGCCGAGACGAGCGCCTCGCGCCGGTAGCGCTCCCGCACCACTGCGGCGGCGAGCGAGTGGTAGCCGGTCTCGCCGTACGACCAGAGGTCGACGACCCCGGGCATCACGAGCGGGAAGAGGGGCGAGAGCAGCTCCTGGAGCAGGTCGCCGATGAAGAAGTCCTCCTGCCGCGGCTTGCCCACGACGGTGGCCGGGAAGATGGCGTCACGCCGCCGGCAGAGCCAGTCGATCTCGAAGACCGGGTAGTCGTGGCGGAGGGAGTAGTAGCCGTAGTGGTCGCCGAACGGCCCCTCGGGCCGGCGCTCTCCCGCGGGCACGCGGCCGACCAGCGCGATCTCGGCCGCCGCGAGGAGCGGATGTGGCCCCGGCCCCGGGATCCGACGCAGCCGCTCGCCGGCGAGCAGCGAGGCGAGGAGCAGCTCGGGGACGTTCTCGGGCAGCGGCGCGATGGCGGCGAGGATGAGCGCCGGCGGCCCCCCGAGGAAGACGGTCACCGGCAGGTCCTGGCCGCGCGCCTCGGCGGCGGCATGGTGGAAGCCGCCCCCCTTGCCGATCTGCCAGTGCATGCCGGTGGTGCGCGGGCCGTGGACCTGCATGCGGTACATCCCGAGGTTGTGGCCGCGCCCGTCGGGGTGCTCGGTGTAGACGAGGGGAAGGGTGAGAAAGGGACCGCCGTCCTCCGGCCAGGTGGTGAGGACGGGCAGCCGGTCGAGGCGCACGTCGCGCGTCGCCACCTCGGCCACCGGGCCGCGGCGCGCCTGCCGCAGGCCGATCCGCAGCGCCTCCCGGGCGACGTCCCGCGCCCACCAGAGCTTGGCGGCCGTGGGGGGCAGGAGCGTCTCCGCGAGCTCCACGACGCGCCGCACGAGGCGCAAGGGCCGGCTCCCGAAGGCGAGCTCCGCGCGGCGCGCGGTCCCGAAGAGGTTGGTGACGAGCGGCATCGCGGCGTCCCGCACGTTCGAGAAGACGAGCGCGGGACCGCCGGCGGCGATCACCCGCCGGTGGATCTCGGGGACCTCCAACCGGGGATCGACCGGGGCCGTCACCTCGACGAGGTCGCGGTCGCGCCCGAGCGCCGCGAGGAAGGTCCTGAGATCGGGGAACGACTCGCCGGGGCGCTCGCTCATGGGGCGATGCTATCCGCACGGCTCGCGACGCCGCTCCGGCGGGCGACTGCCACGAGAGAAAAGCGCACAACAGGATGACGAGGTCCGGATTTTCTTGACATCTTCCGCGCGAGTGTGAAGGATGCCACAGAGGTTCGCCGTGAACAGTTCGAGAGCTTTCTCGGCCGGGCGCAGGTGGGTCCGTCTGCGGGAGGTCTTCTCGATACGAGCAGTCTGACGGCCCGACGAGGCGGCCCGCGTGGCCCTCTCGTGCGGGGTGCGGTTGGTGGAGGGAGGAACGTTATGGCGGCTCAGAGCTCGGCGACGCGGCACTCCGCGGGCCCGTCACCCCACGTCGCGGCGCTTCTCCTCGTCCTGCTCTCGCCGCTCCTGGCCGCACCCGCCGCCGCGGCGACGGCTCTGGCCTATACCTCCGGTCCCAGCGCCCCCGCGACGGTGCTGGCGGGGGAGAGCTTCGAGATCGAGCTGACGGTCGGCAACGGGGCCGCGGCCGACGACACCGCGACCGCAGTGCAGCTGCGGCTGACGCTGCCGGCCGACGTCACTTACGTGGAGCACGGCTTCGGCGCGGGCGTGAGCTGCTCGAGTCCCGACGCGGCGACCGTGCTCTGCACTCTCCCCGATCTCGCCCCGGGGGCGAGCGAGGCCGGATCGGTCACGGTCCAGGTGGCCTCTTCGGTGGCTCCGGCAACGGAGCTCGCGATCGACTTCGACCTCTTCTCGGACGAAGAGGCCGATCCCGGCGTCGACGCCGACCTCTCCGTCGACGTGGAGACCGCGGCGGCGATCGTCGTCACCAAGACCCGCACGCTGCCTGTCGCCGACGAGGCGGTGCCCGGCGAGAGCCTGACCTTCGAGATCGAAGTGGAGAACCTGGGCCCCTCCGATGCCCTCGACGTCGAGCTGAGCGATCCGACGCCAGCCGGCCTCGGCGACCCGACCTCGGTGTCGGGCTGCGACTGCGCGGCGCTGCCCTGCGAGGTCGACGCGCTCACCCCCGGGGCGAGCTGCACCCTCACGGTGACCTTCCCGATCCCGGACGACTACCACCTCGCCGATCCGCCGAACCCGGACCCGATCGTCAACGTGGCGACCGTGACCACGACCACTCCCGACACGGACCCGCCCGCGAGCACCTACGAAGACAGCGAGTCGACGGCGGTGGTGCCGAAGGCCGATCTCGAGGTGGTCTCGGTCGTCGACGTGCCGGCGGCGACCACCACGGCGCTCGGCTCCCGCGTCGCCTACCTCGTGACGGTGCGCAACAACGGCCCGAGCCGGGTGCGCAGCCTGCGGGTCTCCGACCCCACGCCGGCCACGCCGTTCCCCGCCCTCTCCCTGGTGGTCACCCCCAGCGCGGGCGTGTTCAGCGCCTCCGGGATCGACGAGAACTGGCTGGGGCTCGACCTCGGGAGCGGCGGCACCGCCACGCTGGGCTTCGCCGGCTGGGCCAGCCCCGCCTTCCCCGGCGCGACCTTCGTCCTCGATCTCGCGGTGGCGCCGCCTCCCGGGGTCACCGATCCGCTCACCACCAACGACACCGGCTCGGACAGCAATACGGTGGCGCGCACCGCCGATCTCGCGGTGACCAAGACCAACGACCTGGAGGGTGTCGCGCCCGGACAGCTCGTGCCCTACACCATCGTGGTCTCCAACCGGGGGCCGGCCGACGTGGGGGGCGCCACCCTCACCGACGACTTCGACGAGACGAAGATCACCGGCGCCGTGAGCTGGAGCTGCCAGCCTTCCCGGCGGCTCACGGCCGGCCAGCTGCTCGTCGACGGGGTGGGCGGCGTGAACGGCCTCTCCAGCGCGGCGGGGGCGGCCCTCTCGCCGGACGGGCACCACCTCTACGTGGCGGCCGCGGGGGACGACAGCGTGACGCTCTTCCGCCGTGACCTCGCCACCGGCCAGCTGACCTGGAACCAGACGATCGTGGACGGCCCGAGCGCCGAAGGGCTCGACGGCGCGGCGGCGGTGGTGGTCTCGCCCGACGGTGCCCACGTCTACGTGGCGGGCGAGCTCGACGACTCGATCGTCTGGTTCTCCCGCCAGACCGACGCGGGCAGCGCCGACTTCGGTCGCCTGACCTACGGCGGGCGCATCGCGCACGCGCCGCCGGCGGTCTCCGGCCTCGACGGCCCGGTCCACCTCGCGATCGCCCCCGACGGTC
>JAHDVN010000516.1 GCA_023384635.1 Thermoanaerobaculia bacterium | reverse complement strand
AGTTCGTGTTCGCCGCGGCGCGGTCCGGGTCCATGTCGAGGGCGAGGAAGACCGAGTCGCCGGCGTTGAGGCTGAAGGAGAAGAAGTCCGGGTCGGTGGTGGCGGTGATCGTGCCGCTCACCCAGCCGGAGGCGGGCAGCGGGGTCGCCGTCGCGAGGTCGTTGTTCGGCTCGACCTCGGCCGTCGCGCTGCCGCTCGCCACCTTCACGTGCAGGTGGTAGGGGGTGATCACGGTGGTGGCGCTGTAGCCGTAGACCCGCACGTAGTAGGTTCCGGCGGCGGGCAGCAGGGTGCCCGAGATCGCCGAGGACAAGCCCGAGAAGCTGCCGCTGTCGTCGTCGAACTCCAGGCTCGTCGTGCCGTCGGTGCCGATGATGTCGAGGCGCGAGTCGCCCGAGACGTTCGAGAACTGGGTCATGACCGCTGCGGAGACGCGGTCGCCCGCGTTGGCGGTGAAGGCGAAGTAGTCGTTGTCGCCGGCGGTGATCGTGCCGTAGACGACCGCGCCGCTGCCCGCGAGCGCGTTCGCGGTGGCCGCGGTGTCGTTGGGCTCGGTCTCGAGGAAGAAGGCCATCCCCTCCGGCGCGTACTCGGGCAGGCCGCGCGGCTCGGGGACCTTTTCTCCGGGGAGCGGGAACTTCATCGCCTCGCTGGCTTTCACCTCCTCGATGCGGAGCCCCTCCGCGGCGGCGGCGGGGAGCGCCAGGGGCACGAGCAGCAGGCAGACGAACAGCGTGGCGACCAGCGGACGGCGCAGGCAGGAACCCATCGGTCTCTCCTTCCCCGCTCGGGGGATCTGGCTGTCAGATGAAAAAGAGGCTCGTGGAGTCTACTTTGCTGCGCCCCCGTCCGGCAAGCCGTCCGGACGGAAAAAGGCCCCGGCCCGCTTGGCGCGGGGCCGGGGCCTCGGGTTCGTGTCGGCGGCGCTGGGTTGCCCTCCTCGAGAGGGCCCGCCCGCGGCGCGACGTCCGCCCCAGGAGGTACCTCTAGGAGGACGCCACCTCCACGAAACCAGGTTGACGACTACTGTCCACTGGACCACCTCCTTCCTGGGCGTGTCCGTCGGCGGCGGGTCCCACCCCGCCCGGTCCCTTGGGCCGCCCCAGCCTCTTCGGGACCGCCGCGTCGTCCCCGGATCGGGCGCGCGGAGGCTTCCCGCGCATCCTCGGGCGCGGGGGTCGATCTGTCAAGTCGCGCTCCGGCGCGCCTCCTCCCGGTACCAGGCGAGCGTCGCCGCGAGCCCCTCGTCGAGAGGGGTGGCGAGGTCGCCGAAGCGCGCCGCGAACTTCCCGTGGTCGACGAGGTAGGGGCGGTCCCACTGGAACCTCATCTCGGCGAGCTCGCGGAAGACCGGCACGACGAGGCCGACCAGGCGCAGCAGCGGCCAGGGGAGGACCTGCACGCGCGGCGCGGTGCCGGCGAGCGCGGCGATCCGCGTCACCGCCTCGCGCAGCGTGAGCGGCGGGGCGTTCGGCACGTGCCAGATCTGGCCCCAGGCATCGGGCGCGTCCGCGACCGCGAGCATGGCGGTGGCGAAGTCGGGCAGGTAGGTGAAGGCGTGCGGTTGGTCGGCCTCGCCGACGAGGCTCGCCGGCCGGCCGGCGAGCAGGCGCGCGAAGACCCGCTCGCCGAGCCAGGAGAGCCGCACCCGCGGGCCGTAGAAGTCGCTCGCCCGCACCAGCGCCACCCGCGCCTCGCCCCGCGCGTGGGCGGCGAGCATCCGCTCCGTCAGGCGAGCGCGCAGGGCCGGCTTGACCCCGAAAGTCGTCCCGGGGAGATCCTCGCGGAGCGGCACCTCCTGCGGGCCGTAGGCGTAGAGGTTGTCGCCGAAGACGAGCGCCGCCCCGCTCGCCGCCGCGGCCGCGAGCAGCCCCTCGACGATCGGCGGCCACAGCTCGCGCCAGCGCGGGGAGTCGACGC
>JAHDVN010000047.1 GCA_023384635.1 Thermoanaerobaculia bacterium | reverse complement strand
GCGCGCTGCTCGCCCGCGGCGCGGCGGACGAGTGGTACACGGCCGCGAGGATGGAGGCCGACCGCGCGGCGCTCGCGGCCCGCGGCGTCGCGGTCGCCGCGCTGGAGCTCCCGGGCGGGCACGAGTGGAGCGACCCGTTCCGCGCCGCGCTCGGCGAGCTGCTCGCGGCGTGCGCTCCGTTGGATGGTCGACGATGCGAGAGGAGCTCAGGATGAGCGGACGGTTCTCCTACAGCCTGGCGGTCTCGCCGCTCCACGACGAGGCGGCGGTGGCGCGCCTCGTCGCCGGCCTCGCCCCCGCGCTCGCGGCGGCGGGAGGCGAGGCCTCCGATCCGGAGGCGGCGCCGCGCGACCGGCCGCTCGCCCACGTCGTGCTCACCGGCGGCACGGAGCGGATCGTGCTCGCCCGCATCGAGGCGCGGGCGGCGGCCGGGGGGCGCGAGCCGGTGGTGCTCGTGGCCCACCCCGGGCACAACTCGCTCCCGGCCTGTCTCGACCTCCTCGCCCGCGTGCGCGCCGACGGCGGCACGGGGCGGATCGTCTTCCTCGCCGGCGAGGACGGGGACGCGGCGCGGCTCGGCGAGGCGGTGCACCTCGCGGGGGTGGCGCTGGCGCTCCGGCGGGCGCGGATCGGCGCCCTCGGCGAGCCCTCGGAGTGGCTCGTCGCGAGCGCCCACGGCGCGGAGGCGGTGGCCGCCACCTGGGGGCCGGAGCTCGTGCCGCTGCCGCTCTCCGAGATCACCTCGCGCCTGCCGGCGGAGGGAGTCGATGCGGAGGGCGAGGTGGCGCTGATCGGCGCCGCGCGCGCCAGCGCCGTGGCCGCCTCCGAGGTGGCGCGGGCCGGCGCGGTGCACGCGGTGCTCGCCGACCTCGTCGCCGCGCACCGGCTCTCGGCGGTGACGGTGCGCTGCTTCGACCTCGTCGCCGGCTCGCGCACCACGGGCTGCCTCGCCCTCTCGCGCCTCGCCGACGACGGCGTGCCCGCGGGCTGCGAGGGGGACGTGCCGTCGGCGGTGGCGCTCCTCTGGATCCAACTGCTCACCGGCGAGGCGGCGTGGATGGCCAACCCGGCGCGGATCGCCCCGGAGCGCGGCGAGCTCCTGCTCGCCCACTGCACGGTACCGCGGCGTCTCGTGACGGCCTTCGACCTCACGACTCACTTCGAGTCCGACCTCGGAGTTGCCCTGGCCGGCGATCTCGCCCCCGGACCGGTCACCCTCGTGCGCCTCGGCGGCCGGCGGCTGGAGCGGATCTGGCTCGCCGAGGGGGAGCTCACCGCCTCGCCGCACGAGCCCGGCCTCTGCCGCACCCAGGCGCTGGTGACGACGAACCCGGAGGCGCTCGCCGAGCTCCTCCGCGATCCGCTCGGCAACCACGTCGTGCTCGTGCCCGGACACCGCGCGGCGCAGCTCGGCGCCTCGCGGGACCTGATCCTCGCCGAACCCGCGTGAGGCGGGTCTGCACGAAAGAGAAGAGAGCCCCGGGGCGAAGCCCGGGGCTCTCGGAAGGAGCGGTGCTGTCGTCGCTCAGCGGCGGCGGCGGCGGAGGATGGCGACGGCGCCGCCGGCCAGCAGCAGGCCGAGGCCCGCGAGGCCGGCGGGGCCGAGCGTCGGGATCTCGAGCACCGAAGGACCCGGTCCCGGCGTGCCGCCCGGCACGAACGAGAGGCCGCTCACGGCGGGGAAGTCCGTGAAGCCGACCGCGGTCGCCGCGCCGGTGGCGGGGTCGAGGGTGAAGAGCCGGGCGCCCGTGCTCCCCTCGTTCGGGACCGCGACCGCCTCGCCGGCGTAGAGCGTGCCGTCGGCGCCGAACGCGAGCGCGCCGAGCGACTGGCTGGTCGAGCCGATCACCGTCGTGTCTGCGTTCGTGAGGTCGATCGTGAAGAGCTCGTCCTCGATCTCGCCCTCCCCCGGCGGCGGCTGCAGCAGCGGGGTGCCCACGCCGTACATCGTGGCGGTCGCGGCGTCGTAGGCCATACCGCGCACCCGGTTGAAAGGGAGCCGCCCCGAGATCGTCAGCTGTGCCGACTCGGTGTCGAGGGTCACCAGATAGAGCCCCGCAGTCGGGATGCCGGGAGGGACAAAGTACGCGCCGTGGAGCGTGTTGCCCGCGAAGGCAAGGGCGTTGACGGCGCCGAAGTAGTGTCGGCCCATCAGCGTCTCGGTGCAGGTCGCCGCGTCGATCGTGATCAGGGCGCTTTCCCCGCCACCGGTGGCCGCGAAGAGCGCGCCGTCGCGGCGGTGGCGGATCTCGGTCACCGGGCCGAGCGAGCCGAGCCCGCAGAGGAAGGTGCCGGTACCGGTGGCGGTGTCGACCGAGATCAACGCGTTGCCGGCGTTGCCGGTCGAGCCGAGCAGGGTGCCCGGGGCGGGGGGCTGGGCCCACGCGGCGCCGGCTGCGAGCAGGCAGGCGGCGAGCGCGAGCGCGGTGCCTCGGAGCGAAGCAGTAGCAGTCATCGGGTTCTCCTCGGCAGTTCGCTGGCGGACGAAACGAGAGGCGAGGGTAGCACAGCTCCAGCTGCGACTTGTCGACCGCCGGCGTCGGCAAACCCTGGTCCGCGCGGCCCGGCCGGCGTACCATGGAGACGTCGCGGTGGGGAGCGCCGGAAGGAGGCTGATGTTGCGGATCGCGGCCTGGTGTCTCGCGGCGGGGTTGCTGCTCTGGCTCCTCGACCGCCTGGCGCTGCAGGCGGAGCGGCGGGGCTGGATCTACTACCGCAAGAAGCGGGCGCGCCCGGGGAGCGTGGGCAACGCGCTGCTGGCCGCGCACGCGCTCCTCGAGCCGCGGGTCGAGGCGCTCGTCGAAGCGCGCGCCGAGGCGGCTCCGGAGGCGGAAGAGAGCGGCGAGCCGGCGGAGGATCCGAAGACCGAAGCTCCGGAACCCCGCGGTGGCGAGGTCTGAGATGGCGTTCGTGCTCCTGTTCGCGCTCGTCCTCGGGCCCGTGCTCCCGGGTGCCGACCCCGGCGATCCTGCGCCGGCGGTGAACTGGGCCCTCGGCGCACCGGCCCGCCAGTCCTCCACCCGCTCCGGGTGCGAGGCGGCGCGCGCGGTGGACGGAGAGCGGGAGGGGGAGCGCGCGGCGCGGAGCGTGGCGCTCACGAAGTCCGAGCCGGATTCGTTCTGGGAGGTCGACCTCGGCGCGGTGCGCGAGGTCGAAGAGATCCGGGTGTTCCTCTGCCGCGAGGGCTGCGGCGCGCGGCTGCGCGATCTCGCGGTCTTCGTATCGGAGGAGCCGTTCCGGCACGGGGCGGCCAAGGAGACGATGCTCCAGCTCGGCGTCTCCTTCGCCCTCGTCTGGGGTCCGCTCGGCGACCCGGCCGACGGCCGCGAACGCGCGGAGCGGCAGACGATCCCGATCCGGGCCCGGGGCCGTTGGGTGCGCCTCCAGCCGGTCGAGGGCGGGTCGCTCGCGCTCGCCGAGGTGGAGGTCCTCGGCCCGGCCTCTCCTCCTCTCCCTACGGCAGCGCCGCGCGGTGGACGGTGATGCCGGTGCCGCCGAGCACGCGGTCGGCGTAGACGACCGCCACCGCCTCGCCGCCGCCCGCGAGGCGGACGACCACGAAGCGCGGGTCGCCGAAGAGCTCCGGATCCCCGTACTCGTCGGCGAGCGCGGCGTTCATGCCGGCGAGCCCACCGGCGGCGCGGCTCATCGCCGCCGCCTGCTCCTCGGGGCTCCCGCCCGCAGCCATGGCACTCTCCATCGCTCCCATCATCCGCTCGGCCATCGCCATCGCCCGGGCCATCTGCTCGGCGCTCGGCATCTCGTCGTTGCCGAGCTCGCCCATCTCCTCCATCTCGTCGTCCCCGGTCTGCGCGCGGAACTCTGCCGCGGTGAGCGGCCCCTTCCCCTTCGCCGCGAGCGCAGCGAGCACCTTCGCGGGCGGGTCGGGAGTGAACCAAGCGTAGCGCCCCTGGTCGGAGGAGGAGCCGAAGTGGAGGTAGACCGCGTTGGCGGGGAGGGGGACTCCCATCCTGGCCGCTGCCGGAGCGGCCTCGGCGGCTTCGGACTTCTCGTCCCCGCCATCGAAGGCGCGCAGGCGGCGGACGAGCTGTTGGGCCCGCGGGTCCTGGCTGCCGGAGAGCGCGTGCAGCGCCGCGGCGCGCACCGCCGGTACGGGGTCGTCGGCGAGCTCGGCGAGGACCGGCGTCGACGCCGGGTCGGCGAACGGCGTGCCGAGCGCGGTGGCCGCGGCGGTGCGCAGGACGGGATCGCCGGCCTCGGCGGCGGCGCGGGCGAGCGGTGCGACGTCGGCGCCGCCGACGCGGGAGGCCTCGACCAGGGCGGCGGCGACTTCGCGGGCGAGCGCGGCGGCGGCGGCGCGGCAGTCGGGATCGGTCGGTTTCGCACAGGCCTCCGCGACCCAGGCGCGGGGCGGGGGCCCGGGCACCGGCACGTAGCGGCCGCTGCCGGCGGCGGGCAGGGTGGCAGTGAGCGAGAGGCAGAGCGAGAGGGCGGCGGTCTTCGTGCGCATGGTCACCTCCCCGCGCCCTTCCGAGCGAGCGGGCTCTTGGATGCGGGCTTCTTCTCGATCCCGAGGATCGTGTCGATGTCGGTGCCGAGCAGCCGGGCCGTCACCTCCCAGGGCTCGTGGGGCTGCTCGTCCTTGCGGCAGGAGCGCTGCTTGCACGCCTGGGCGGCGGCGACGCGAGCCGCCTGGAGCTTCTCGATCTCGACCTCGTAGGCCGCCGCCTCGCCGAGCGCGAGCTCGGCCAGGGTGGCTTTCTTGCCGGCGCGGTTGCGGGCCTCGCAGTCGCTCTGGTGCCGCTTCTCGTGGGCGATGGTCGCCTCCGCGATGGCGCTGCAGGAGGCGATGCGCGGGAAGAGGGAGACCGCCTTGTCTTTCAGGGCGCAGGTCTCGGGGTTCACTTTCATGGTGTAGTCCCAGCCGGTGATCCGGTCGCGCGCGTCGCGCTCGGCGCGGAAGCCGGCGAACTGGAACTCCCGCATCTCGATCGCGTCCGCGCCGTTCGGCGTGTACCAGGCGCAGTCCGGATTGCGGCCGAGCGCGGCCTGCTTGCTCAGGGCGGCGCCGTGCGCGGCGGCTTTCTCGTACTCCTCGTACGTGGCCTGGGTGAGGCCCTTCTGCCTGGCGAGCTGGCGGTAGTTCTCCCGCATCTGCTGCGCCTCGAAGATCTGCGCCTCGATGCAGGGCAGCTTGCAGCAGTCGGCGCAGCTCGGCGCGGCGGCGGGGGCCTCGGCCCGGGCGGGGGGCGCGCCGCCGCCAGCGGCCAGAGCGGCCGCGCACGCGGCGCTCGCGATCCAGCGGGATGCTCGTCTCATCGTTCGGCTCCAGGTGGGGGATGGCCGGCGGCGAGCCGCCGGATGCGGATGGCGTCGAGGGCGCAACGCGCGGCGCTCTCGGCGGGCGCGAGCTCGGACGCCCGAAGGAGGGCGATCTCGGCGGCGTCGAGGCGATCGGCGAGGAGCAGCTCGATGCCGAGGTTGGTCCAGGGCCGCGGCCGGTCCGGCGCCTTCGCGGCGGCGTCGGCCCAGAGCGCCGCCGGCTCGGCCCAGAGAGCGGCGCGGCCGTGGGCGGCCAGCGCCAGCAGGGCGAGCGTCGAGAGGCCGAGCGCCCCGGCGCCCGCGCGGATGGCGCGCGACCGGCGCGGCGCCGACGAGAGCGCGCCGCCGAGGTGCCTCGCCCCGATTCCCGCGAGCAGGGCGAGGCCGATGCCGGCGAGGTAGAGCGGCCGCGGCGACACCGGGTCGAGGCGCCAGAGCAGGGAGTTGGCCGGCAGCAGGGCGAGCAGCGTCCAGCCCGCCGCGAACGCCGCTCGGGGGTGCCGCCGGCGTGCGGTGGCGGCGATGAGCCCCGCTGCGGCGAGGAGCGCGAGGCGCGTGAGGGTCGCCGGCGCCGCCCACGGCAGATCGGGCGGCGGCGCGGGGTCGGCCGAGAGCCGCCACGGGGCGAGCCAGAGGGCGAGGATCTCGACGAGGGCGTGGACGTTGCCGCGCAGCGCCTCCAGCGGCGGGCGCGCGGCGAGGCTGTACGCCACGAGCTCGCGCTGCCGCTCGCCGAGCGCGAGCAGGAGCGCGGCGAGCGCGGTTCCCGACCAGACCGGGAGCTGCCGGCGCAGGACTGCCGCGCGCCCCTCGCCGAGCCCGAGCGTCGCCTGCCAGAGGAGCAGCAGAGCCGGCAGCACGAGGGCGGTCTCGCGCGCCAGCGGGGCGGCGAGGGCCAGAGCGGCCGCGGCCAGCATCCGGGCGCGTCCCGGCGGGCGCGCGCCGGTGGCGAGGAGGAGGGCGCCGAGCAGCAGCGCCGTCGACAGGAGGTGCGAGCGGCCGGTGACCGGGGCCACCGTCTCGGCGGCGACCGGGTGCAGCGCCCAGAGCGCGGTCGCGACCCAGGCCGCGGCGAGCGCGACGCCGCGCTCGTCCGGGGCGGGGCGGGCGAGCGCCCGCCGGCAGAGCGCGAAGACGAGCGGCAGGCACGCGAGGTGGAGCAGCAGGTTGGCGCGGTGGAACGGCGCGGGCGCGTCGCCGTGCCAGGCGCGCTGCAGCGCGTAGGTCGCCTTCAGCAGCGGGCGGTTGGTGACGCCGAGGGAGCGCCAGAAGGCGCTGGGGGCGGTGGCCGGGTTCTCGACGACGTCGGCGGCGTCGTCGAAGACGAAGCCGGCCTCGGCGACCGGCGCGAGGACCCAGGCGACCGCGGCGGAGAGCGCCACGAGCGCCAGCGCCGCCGCCACGACGGCGGATGCAATCCGACTCCCGGCCGGTCCGGGGACCGCTCCTGCTCCCACCGCGCTGCCCTCCCTGTGAGCCCGAAAGCGGGCGGAGTCTAGACCAGAACCGGTGGCGGCGGGCGTATGCTGCCGGCAGCCAAAGGAGGACGGCCATGGCGAAGCTGAAGATCGAGGAGATCGAGGGGATCGGTCCGGTGTTCGGGGAGAAGCTGCGCGCGGCGGGGGTGGCCGACAGCGACGCCCTGCTCGCCGCCTGCCGGACCCCGAAGGCCCGGGAGGAGCTGGCCGCCAAGACCGGCCTCGCGGCGGCCAAGGTGCTGAAGTTCGCGAACATGGCCGACCTCTTCCGGATCCACGGGATCGGGCCCGAGTTCGCCGAGCTGCTCGAGGCCGCCGGGGTCGACACCGTCCCCGAGCTGGCACGCCGCAACGCGGAGAACCTCGCCGCCGCGATGGCCGGGGTGAAGGAGACGAAGAAGCTGACTCGCCGCGCCCCCACCGCCGCCGAGGTCGCCAAGTGGGTGGCCGAGGCCAAGCAGCTCCCGCGCGCGCTCGAGTACTGAGAGGGGCGCTCCGGGCGCGGGGGGCTTCCGGGGGAGGAAACGGGACCCGCGGGGTTGCAAATCCCCGCGGCAGGGCGGAAAATCCGACGGAATCCGTCGGTTGCGCTCGGGAACCGTCTCCCGGAGGGCATTTCCACTACCACGAAGGAGTCGAAGATGCGAAGGATCGCCTGCCTGTCGTTGCTCGCCTTGCTCGTCGTGCCCGCTCTCGGCGCGCAGAGCCACGAGAACGTCGGTGTCGCCGAGGGCCCGCCGCCGCCCGCCGGTCCGGCCGGGCCGCTCTGGGAGGCCCCGAGCGCGGTGCTCTGGGACAACGGCCCGCTCGTCACCCACCCGGGCGCCATGCCGGGCGGCGCGGACGAGAGCCGGTTGCAGGCCAATCTCGCGATGAACACCCTCGGCTTCGGGGATCAGGTGCTCAACGGGAACTGGGTGGCGGACGACTTCGAGGTGACGGCGGCCGACGGCTGGACCCTCGACTCGGCGACCTTCTTCCACTACCAGACGAACTCGACCACGACCTCGACGATCAACAACGTGGTCTGGCAGGTCTACGACGGGCAGCCGGGCGCGGGCGGCACGATGATCGCCAACGGCAGCGGCCTGGTCTCTTCGCTCTTCACCAACATCTATCGCACGAGCGACACCACCCCGAGTGTCACCAACCGTCCGATCATGGCCACCGAGGTCGACCTGGGCGGGCTCGTCCTCCCGGCCGGCAGCTACTGGCTGGCCTGGCAGGCCGACGGCACGCTCGCCTCCGGGCCGTGGGCACCGCCGGTCACGATCCTCGGGCAGACCACGACCGGCAACGGCCTGCAGGACCTCGGCAACGCGGGGACCTGGGGCCCGGCGAACGACAGCGGGACCCTCACCCAGCAGGGCTTTCCCTTCATCCTCGAGGGCGAGATCGTCGTGGTGCCGGTGCCGAGCGTGCTCGAGATCCCGACCCTCGGGCTCGCCGGGCTCGCGGCGCTCGCGCTGCTGCTCGGTGTCGCGTCGCTCCTCTTCCTGCGCCGCCGCACCGCGTAGTCGAGAGCAGGGCGGGAACCTGAACCGAAAGGCCCCCGGGCGACCGGGGGCCTTTTCACGTCTCGGGGAAGCCGAACGGGTCGTCAGCCGCGGCGGAAGGCGTTCGCCAGGCGCGCGAGCCAGGAGTCGGGCGGCGGGCAGGTGCAGCGGCGCTCGGGCGGGACGCCGGCGAGCGCCTGCTCGACGTGGCGGCCGCAGCCGGCCCAGGTGGGCTTGCCGCAGCGGGGGCAGGAGATCCGGTGGCACATGGGAGGCGGATTTTCGCACGGGTGGCGAGGCGCGGGAAGCGCTCCGGTCTCGCCGCCGGGCTGCGTGCGGCTAGCGCTCGATCACCGTGCCGGCCCGCCCGGCGACCGCCGCGGCGAGCTCCTCCGGGCAGGTGACGACCGCCCGCCGGCCGCCGTGCTCGAGGAAGCGGCAGGCGGCGTCGATCTTGGGCGCCATGCTGCCGCGCCCGAACTGCCCGGCCGCGAGGTGGCCGCGGGCCTCGGCGACCGTCATCCGGTCGAGCGCCCGCTGCGCCGGCCTGCCGAAGTCGAGGTAGACCTGCGGCACGCTGGTGGAGATCACGAGCTGGTCGGCCCCGAGCTCGCGGGCGAGGAGCGAGGAGGCGAGATCCTTGTCGATCACCGCCTCGATGCCCCGGTAGTCGCCTGTCGCCTCGCGCACCACCGGGATGCCGCCGCCGCCGACCGCGGTGACGACGAAGCCGGCGGCGACGAGCGCGCGGATCGCGTCGATCTCCACGATCGCCAACGGCTCGGGGCTCGGCACCACGCGCCGCCAGCCGCGCCCGGCGTCCTCGACCACCGGCCAGCCGCCGGCCTCGGAGCGAGTCCGCGCTGTGGCCTCGTCCATGAACGAGCCGATCGGCTTCGACGGCCGCGCCATCTCGGGGCTCGCCGGGTCGACCTCGACCTGGGTGACGACCGAGACCGCGCACTTCGCGAGGCCCCGCCGCCGGAACTCGTTGGCGAGGGAGAGCTGGATCATGTAGCCGATCGCGCCCTGGGTGTCGGCGCCGCAGGAGTCGAGCGGCACCTCGTGCAGCTCGTGGCGGGCGAGCTCGGAGCGGCGCAGGATGAACCCCACCTGCGGGCCGTTGCCGTGCGTGACCACCACGCGGTACCCGGCCTCGACGACCTCCGCGATGTGGTGGCAGGTCTCCCGGGTGAGCGCCCACTGGTCGGGAACGGTCTTGTGGTGCTCGTCCTTGATCAGCGAGTTGCCGCCGATCGCGAGCACGAGGAGGTCTCCGTGGCCGCCGACGGTGCCGCTCACGGCCGCTCCTCCCCGAGCGCCGCGTAGCGCACCAGCCGGTAGCGCGGGCCGCCCGCCTCCCGGAGCCGCGCGGCGAGCGGTTCGTGGAGCTCGTCGGTCCAGCTCGTCCAGCGCGTGAAGAACGCCTCGGCGGCGGCCGGGTCGCCCTGCCGCTGCAGGGCGAGGACCTCGGCGAGCATCGCCGCGACCGTCTCCGGGTAGCGCTCGTAGTCCACGGTGAGGCGAGCGTCGCCGTCGGCCGCGAGCAGGCCGCGGTCGAGGAAGTAGTTCATCTGCGCCAGCATCATCGTCTGGTACGGCTGGTCGCGCCGCGGCCGGTGCTCGAGCAGCGTGCGCAGCACGCCGTCGGCCTCCACCGCGCGGCGCGCCTCCGGCCCGATCGTCCCCGCCGCGGCGAATCGCTGCACGGCGAAGAGCGAGACCAGGTCGGCCTTCAGCTCCTCGAGCGCGTCGGCCCAGGCGCCGAGGGCCTGGTCGAGCGGGCGGCCGTCGGCGGTCGAATCGGGGCCGAGGTAGTGGCCGACCTCGTGCCAGAGGGTGCGCAGGTGGCCGGCGTCGAGCGCGAGCTCGGCCGCGTGCGCGGGGGCGACCGCCGCCCGGAAGCGCCGCTCGGCGATGGCGAAGAGCTCGGGGTGCTGCATGATGTTGCCGCGCAGCAGGATCACCCGGCCGTAGCGACGCGAGAAGAGCGCGTCGTTGGGCAGGATCGTCGCGGTGTTCGTGCCGCGCGCCTGGCCGAAATCGGCGATCACCTCGTACGCCCCCACCGGGATGTCGGCGCGCACGCGCTTGTGCGGGGCGTAGGGGAGGGCGTCCTCGACCTCCTGCAGGCGCTCCATCCCCCGCGCGAGGGTGGCCGAGGCCGCCGCGTCGCGCAGCAGCAGCGAGAGCGAGGGGAACGCCTTCACGCCGAAGAGGGCGTCGTCGTACGTCTCGTAGGCGCCGATCTGGGCGTTGAGACGGGCGAAGCGGCCGGTCACCCAGGCGGCGTCGCCGCTCTCGTAGTCGTTGCCGAGCAGGTCGCGCCCGCGGTTGCGCAGGTAGCGGGCGAACTCGGGGTCGTCCCCCTCGACGTGGTCCGCGGCGCGGAAGAGGAGGCGCTGCAGCGCGACGTGCTCGTCGGCCCAGGCCATCGCGTAGGGGACGGCGTAGAGGCGCGCCGGATCGGGCTCGGCGGCGAGGGCCCGGAGGCGGTCGGCGAGGCCGGGGTGCAGCGTGTCGAGCGCGGGGTGACGCGCGAGCGCGGCGAGGTCGCGCGCCAGAGCCTCGGCGGTCGCCCGCCGCACCGCGGTGCGCTCGCCGAGGATGGCGGCGCGCTCCTCCGGGTGCGCGGCCAGGAACGCCTCGATCTCCGCGGCCGTGATGCCGGGCGGGTAGACGCTCTTGCCCGGGCTCTCGGGCGCGACCGCGAGGAACGGCTCGCGGCGGTTGTCGAGGGTGGTGGCGACCGGGCCCTGGAAGAGGCGGAAGAGCTCCGCGCGGCAGGCCGCGGCCGGATCCCCGGCCGCCGCTGCGGCGCGCACCTCGGCCCCCGCCGCCGCCGCCTCCGGGTGCTTCGCCTCCTCGTAGAGCCGCTGCAGGATCTCGCCCGCGGCGAGCAGGTCGGCGACCGCGGCGCGCTCCCCCGCGGTGAGGGCCGAGAGGTCGGGGGCGAGGTGGACCGGGAGCGTCTTGTCGAGGATCTCCCGGCAGCGATCGACCGGCCATGGGGTGGGAGGCCCGGCCGGAGGCTCGGCGGAAGCGGGTGCGGTGGCGAGGAGCATGGCGGTCCCCAGGAGTGGGAGGAGGAGGGCCTCGGAAAGGGAGATGCGCACGGCGTGACCTCTCGTGAATGTCGTCGTGGCTCGGAATGCGGCAGCGGGGCGGGCGCGCGCGGTGCCCGCCAGGGCACTGTGGCGGAGATGACCGGGCCGGTCAAGACCCTGCGGGGTGGGGCCGGGGCTGCCGGTGCCCGCTGTTTCGCTCGCCGTCCCCCTGTGCTAGAAACCCCGCTTTCCCGGCCTCGACCGGAGGGAGCGCCCGTGACCGACACCGCCCGCATCGCCCCCCTGTCCCGACACCTGCTCGCCGCCCTCGTTCTCGCCGCCCTGCCGCTCGGGGCGGCGGAACCGGTGGACCACGAGATGGTCACGCGCATCCGCCAGGAGGGGCTGAAGCGCTCGCAGGTCATGGCGACGCTGCGCGGCCTCACCGACGGGTTCGGGCCGCGCCTCACCGGCTCGCCGGCACACGCGGCGGCGGCGGCCTGGGCGGAGGAGAAGTTGCGCGCCTGGGGGCTGGAGCGGGTGCGGCAGGAGGAGATCCCGTTCGGCGAGGGCTGGTCGTTCACGCACGCCGAGGTGCGTGCGCTCGCGCCGTTCGCGCTCCCGCTCCGGGCGTTGCCGCTCGCCTGGACCCCGGGCACCGCGGGGCCGGTGCGCGGGGCGGCGATGCGGGCGAAGCTCGCGAGCGAGGCGGACTTCGAGGCGCTGCGCGGCGCGGTGCGCGGCAAGGTGCTCGTGCTCGAGCCGAATCCCGAGGAGGCCCGCGGCCCGGCGCCGCCGAAGGACCCGACCGAGGAGCGCCCCTTCCGCCGGCACGACGAGAAGAGCCTCGCCGACGTCGAGGCGTTCCGGATCCCGGGCGACGGCGACGGGGAGAGCTGGGTGGAGCGGGCGCGGAAGCGCTGGGCGTTCGCCGAGGCGCGCAACCGCTTCCTCGCCGAGGAGGGGGTGCTCGCCACGGTCGAGCAGTCCACGCGCCGGCACGGGATCCTCTGGGTCACCGGCGGCGGCGGGGGCGGCTGGCCGGGGCGCAGCCGCGGCGTGCCCGGGCTCGCGATGTCGGAGGAGCACTTCGGGCGCATCGGCCGCGCGCTCGACGCCGGCCGCGAGGTGGAGCTCGAGATCGACGTGGCGGCCGCCTTCCACCCCGAGCGGGGGCCGGTGGGCAACGTGCTGGCCGAGATCCCGGGCACCGACCGGCGCGACGAGATCGTGATGGCCGGCGCCCACCTCGACTCCTGGCACACCGGGACCGGCGCCACCGACAACGGCGCCGGCGTGGCGGTGGTGATGGAGGCGGCGCGGATCCTGAAGGCGCTCGGGGTGAAGCCGCGGCGCACGATCCGCATCGCGCTCTGGGCGGGCGAGGAGCAGGGCCTCCTCGGCTCGCGCGCCTACGCCGCCGAGCACCTGGCGTCGCGCCCTGCGCCGGCGGAGCCGGAGATCGCCGCGCTGCCCGACTTCCTCTGGGGGGAGACCTGGCCGCTGGCGCCGAAGCCGGCGCACGCGAAGCACTCGGTCTACTTCAACCTCGACCACGGGAGCGGGAGGATCCGCGGCGTCTACGCGCAGGAGAACGCCGCCGCGGCCGAGATCTTCCGCGCCTGGCTCGCCCCGTTCGCCGACCTCGGCGCGACGGCGGTCACGATGCGCGCGACCGGCAGCACCGACCACGTGCCGTTCGACGCGGTCGGCGTCCCCGGCTTCCAGTTCGTGCAGGACGGCCTCGAGTACATGAGCCGCACCTGGCACACCGACCTCGACACCCTCGAGCACGCCTCGCGCGAGGACCTGATGCAGGCGGCCACCGTCATGGCGTCGTTCCTCTACCACGCCGCGATGCGCGACGAGCCGTTCCCCCGCAAGCCGCTGCCCGAGGCGCCGCCGGCCGCGCCCGGGAGATGACGGCAGACCCGGGTCAGAACGCGAGGTCGCGGACGGGCAGCACCTCGACCGCGGCCCCCGGTGCGAGCGGCGGGGAGCCGGGCGGGACGCGGGCGAGGGCGTCGGCGGCGGCGTAGGCGGGCAGGTCGTGGGAGCCCTTCGCGGTGGCCGGACCGGCGAGCAGGCGGCCGTCGCGGCGCGCCAGGCGGACCGGCAGGTAGCGCGCGCGGTCCCTGGCGCCGGCGAGCTCGCCCGTGAGCTCGGCCGGGAGCGCTCCCCGCCAAGTGGCGTCGGGAAGGCCCAGCAGGCAGCGCAGCGCCGGGCGCACGAAGAGGTGCCAGGCGACCATCACCGAGGCCGGGTTGCCGGGCAGGCCGAAGACGAGGCCGCGCGCGTGGCGGGCCACGAAGAGCGGCTTGCCGGGCTGCATCGCGACGCCGTCGACGACCGGCTCGCAGCCGAGGCGCAGGAGCGCCTCCTCGACCAGGTCGAGCTCGCCGGCCGAGACGCCGCCGCAGACGAGGAGCACGTCGTACCCGAGCCCCTGGGCCACCCGGGCCGCGAGCTCCTCGGGCTCGTCCGGGGCGATGCCGAGCGGGGTGCCCGCCAGAGCCAGGCGGGCGAGCTCGGCGAGCAGGAAGTCGGTGTGCGAGTCGTGGATCTGCCCCGGCGCGAGCGGCGCCTCGGGGGGCACGACCTCGTCGCCGGTGGGCAGCACCGCGACGCTCGGAGGGGGATGGACGAAGAGGCGCTCGTAGCCGTGCGCGGCGGCGAGCGAGAGGGGGCCGGCGGTCAGGGGGTCTCCGGCCGCGAGCATCGGCTCGCCGGGGCGCTGCACCTCGCCCCCGCGCCGGATGTGGTCGCCGGCCGCGCCACTCTCGGCGAGGGTCACCTCGTCGCGGCCGCGGTCGGTCCGCTCCACCGGGACGATGCGGTCGGCCCCCGCCGGCACCGGCGCGCCGGTCATCACGCGCAGCGCGCTGCCGGCGGCGAGCACGGCGCCCGGCGCCGCCCCGGCGGCGACCAGGCCGGCGACGGGTAGGCGCGTGCCCGGCGGGTGATCGCCCGCCACCGCATAGCCGTCCATCGCCGAGACGTCCACCGGCGGGATCGGGAGCAGCGCCTCGTGGTCGCGCGCCGCCACGCGCCCCGCGGTCTCGCGGCGCGGCAGCCAGGCGCCGGGGCGCAGTGCGAGGTGCGGGGCGATCCGCTGCCAGGCCTCCTCGGGGGTGGGGAGCATCGTGCGGGCCCTCATGCGGCGCGGGGGGTTTGCCCCCGGGTCTATAATCGCCAGCCTATCCGATCGGGTTTCCCGTCTCGACCATGGAGCGCAACTACCAGTACCGCGGCGACCTGCGGTCCACGACCCTGCCCGAGATGCTGCAGACGATCTACCGCACGCGCGTCGCGGGGGTGATCGAGGCGCGGCGCGGCGAGATCGTGAAGCGGATCTGGGTCAAGGACGGCGACGTCGTCCACGCCACTTCGAACGACCGCGAGGACAGCCTCGGCGCCCACCTCGAGCGCACCGGGCGGCTCGCGGCGCGCGACATCGAGGCGGCGCAGCGGCTGCGGCAGGCGTCGCGCCAGCGGTTGGGGGAGCTGCTCGTCGAGCGCGAGCTGCTCTCGCCGGCGACGATCCACCAGGCGATCCGCGAGCAGAACGAGGAGATCGTCTGGAGCCTCTTCGCCTGGCCGGAGGGGGAGGTCACCTTCTCGCTCGGCGGCCAGATGCCGCGCGACATGGTGCGGATCCTGATCCCGATGCGGCAGGTGATCCTGCAGGGGATCCGGCGCGCCCCGGACGCCAAGCCGCTGGTGGCGCGCCTCGGGCGGCGCGAGACCGTCTTCGCCCCCTCCTACACCGTCGAGGACCTGATCGAGATTGCCCTCGACGAGGCGGAGCTCAAAGTGCTGCGCCTGGTCAACGGGCGGCGCAATCT
>JAHDVN010000046.1:10430-15157 GCA_023384635.1 Thermoanaerobaculia bacterium | reverse complement strand
GGCGCTGGCGCCTCCCGCGCGGCCGGCGCGGGGTTGCGCTCGCACTCGTCGCCGGGGCGGCCGGCCTGGCGCTCGCCCTCTGGCCGGTGCTGCGCCCCCCCGCCCGCTTCGCCGCGCTCACCTTCCCGGACACGACCACGGTCGAGGCGCGCGGAGAGCGCGGGGAGCTCCTCTGGCGGCTCGAGGGAGTCGCCACCGAGGGCGGCATGCCGGTTCTCCGCCTCGAGCCGGGGGGCGAGCCGGTGGTGGCGGCGGTGCTCCGCACGCCGGGGGACCTCGGGCCGGAGGCGACGCGGCGCCTCACCCTCCTCGACGCCGCGACCGGCGAGACGGTGCGCCAGGTGGACCTGACCGGCCAGCACCGCGCGTCGCCCCTCTTCCCCGCCCTTTCCGACCGCTTCCGGCCGCATCTCGCGGCGGTCGACCTCGACGGCGACGGGGGGGACGAGCTCGTCGTCACCTTCCTCCACGAGCCGTACTGGCCGAGCTTCACGGTGCTCTTCGAGCCGCGGCTCGGTCGGGTGCGCAGGGTGTTCTCGGCCTCCGGCCACCACCGCTTCGCCGCCGCCGAGGACCTCGACGGGGACGGGCGTCGCGAGCTCCTCTTCCTCGGCATCAACAACCGGATGGGCTACCAGACCGCTGTGGCGGCGGTCTCCCCCGGCCCGCCCGTCAACGAGAGCTCCGATCTCGCCGCGAGCCAGGAGGTCTGGGCCGGGAGCCCGGACCGCGCCGCGGCGGTCGGCAACGAGGGGGACGCCCGCTGGTACGCGCTTCTCGGGGGGCGGGCGGCGCCGCAGTTCTTCCGGGTCGCCCGGGCGGCGCGGCACCTGGTGGTGACGGGAGGGGACGACGCGGGGGGAGAGTTCCGGCGCGTCTACGACGGCTTCCGCGCCGACCGCCCGGCGCCGGAGGGGTTGGCGCCGGCCGCGCGGCAGGAGCTGCGCCGCAGCGCCCACCGCGCCCTGCGCGACGCGGTGCGGCTGCGCGCGGAGGGGAGCCGCGACGGGGTCGAGCGCGCGCGGGCGGCCGTGGAGCTGGCGGCGCGGGCGGGCGAGGAGAGGCTCGCCGCGTGGGCGCGGGTGGTGGAGGGGACGGCGCTCGCCGCCGCCGGCGACGCGGCTGCCGCCGACCGGCTGTTCTCGTCGCTCGCCGTCCCCGGCGCGGACGCTGTGGAGCTGGCGCTGCGGGCCGGGGAGGCGTTCTTCCTGGCTGGGGAGCGCGAGCGCGCGGTCGCCTGGTTCCGACGCGGCCTCGAGCTTTCCCGGGAACCCGGCTCCGGCCGCAACCCCGGCGCGCTCGCCGAGGCGCTCGTCTTCGCTCTCGCGGCGGACGGGCGCTGGCCCGAGGCGGAGGCGGCGGTCACGAGCTTCGCGCGCACCCACCCGAGCACGGCGCTCGCCGCCGAGGAGCTCCGCGTCTGGCTCCGCTGGCGGCAGGGGGAGGCCCCCGACCCGCGGCGGCTGGAGAACGCCTACGCGGGCGACCTCGCGCGCTACTGGCTCCTGGAGCTGCGGCTCGCTCGGGGCGAGGACCCGGAGGCGGTCCGCGCCGCGGTCGCGGCCGAGCTGCCGCAGGCCTCCGAGACGCCCCCCCTGCTGCGCTCGCTCGACGCGGAGTGCCTCGCCCGCCTCGGCCGCCGCGCCGAGGCCCGCGAGCGCGCCCGCGAGGCGCTCGACGGGCTCGCGGCCGCCCCCCTCGCGCGGATCGCGCTCGAGGCCCACCGCCCGCTGCTCGAGGAGCGGCTGCGGCGCCTCGAGGCGGCCGGCGCCGGCGAGGGCTGAAGGCGCCGCGCCGCCTCCCAGGTCCTTCCCTTCGTTCAGGACGACCCGGCGGCTGTCATCCCGAGCGAGATCGAGGGATCTCGCTGGTGCGGGCTCGGCGCCTTCCAGGAAGGTGCCAGGCGAGTTGCGAAGGCTGCCAGCGCCTGCTGGAAGGCTGGAAGGTGCTGGAAGGTGCCAGGCGAGTTGCGAAGGCGGCCCTGGAAGGTGCCAGGCGAGTTGCGAAGGCGGCCGGCGCCCGCGGGCGGTACGCTCCACAGCGAGACGGGGCCGCCCTTCGGCCCCCGGGAGGCGAACATGCTGCAGCGCATCTCCGACTTCGTCCGTCCCGCCGCCGCCCTCGGGGCGCTGGCCGGGCTCCTCGCCGGGCTCGCGCTCGCCGCCGGCGGGGCCGTCGCCGAGGCGCCGGCCGCGATCACCGCACCGGCGGCCGAGACGGTCTACCTCGACGTCGGCGGCCTCGGGCGGAAGGGCCGGGCAGCCGAGAAGCTGACCGTTCTCCACCGCGAGCGGGCCGCCGCCGGGTGGACCTTCGCCAGCCTCGACCCCTACCTCGAGAACGGCGACCTGCAGGGCTTCTGGGTCACCTACGTCCAGGCCCGGCCGTAGCCCGCCCCTGGTCCACCCCGGTACGGGGGCTGCCGGCAAGGTGCCGCAAGGTGCCAGGCGAGTTGCGCCCGGCCAGGTGCGAGTCGAGCTGCGCGCCGCCTACCGGAAGCCGAAGAGCGGCGGAAAGAGGGCGACCACGATCCAGACCCAGGCGGCGAAAACCGGCAGGTAGGCGGTCTGCCAGCGCTCGAGTTCGGCGAAGGGGACGCGGCCGCGCAGGAACCGGGCATAGAGCCACGCCGCTCCGGCCAGGTTGACGAGCAGGACGAGGTTCTCGCCGAGCGCCGCGACCTTGTTCGGGCTCCAGCCGAAGGCGGAGATCCGCGAGGCGATCGCCCAGAGCGCCAGCGCGTCGACTGCCAGCGCGGCGACCACGAGCCCGAGCTGGAGGGCGTCGAAGGGCCCCGCCGGGGTGCGTGGGTCACGGGCCGAGATCGCGTAGAGGAGCAGGCCGAGCACGAGCACCAGGAGCAGGTCGAAGCCGATCAGCAGCTCGCGCCCGACGTCGAGCGGGTTGCCGGTCGCGACGACCGTCCCCAGGAAGACGAGGAGCAGGAGCGTGAAGAGCGGGGTGAAGAGGCGCGCGAGGACCGGCGCCATGTTCTCGACGACGCTCTGCTTGGCCTCCACCAGCCAGGCCGCGATCACCACCGCGCCCGCCGCGCCGCACGGCAGCAGCCAGGAGCCGACGAAGCGCCCGGCGTCGAGGCCGATGGTCTCGAAGACGAAGAGCGTGAAGGCGGTGAGCACCCCGCCGCCGAGCGCGATCAGCGCGTAGTAGACGAACCACTCGCCCGAGAAGCGCACGAAGTTCATCCGCCACGCGGGGTCGCGCCAGCGGCCGGCGGCGTAGGCGACGCCGACCGTGAGCCAGAGCGCGATCGGCAGATGCAGGGCCGCGAGGACTTCGGTGTGGGAACCGGGGGCGAACGGGAAGACGTTCACGAACGCCGCGCCGGCGGCGAAGAGCCCGCCGATCCACGCGACGGAGACCCTGTCGAGGCCGCGCCTCCGGGCGAAGAAGGCGGCGAGGAAGGGGAGCACGAGCAGGGCGAGGTTGCGCGCGTAGAAGCTCTCGTCGCCGCCCGTGAGGCTCCGGCCGAAGAGCTCGGGCAGCTTGACCGCCGCGGCCGCGGCGGTGGCGAGCGCCACCACGATCCACGCCTCCCGCCGGTTCTCTGACGCCAGCGTCCCGGCCTCCGGCCTCGCGACGAGCTGCTTCCAGAGCCGCTCGGAGTACTCCTCGGCGAACTCGCGCGAGAGGGCGTCGAGGTCGCCCAGGCGCTTCACCGCGACGAGGAACGCCTCGTCCTCGGCGAGCCCTGCCGCCTCGAGCTCGCCGACCTGGGTGCGCAGGTGATCCTCGAGCTCCTCGATGTCCGCCCCGGCGATCGCCGGCCGGCGGGCGAGCCAGCTCCTCCACTCTGCCATCCGCTCTTCGAGCACGCCGCTCCTCCCTTTCTTCAGGTCCCGGACGCCGGGTCGAGCGAGGCGAACCAGAGACCGCGCAGCGTCGAGTCGACCACCTGCCACTGCCGCCGCTCGCCTTCCAGCTGCTCGCGCCCGCGCGCCGTCAGGCGGTAGTACTTGCGCCGCCGACCGGACTCCGACTCGCCCCACGAGGCCTCGACCCAACCGTTCCGCTCGAGGCGGTGGAGGACCGGGTAGAGCATCCCGTCGGTCCACTGGAGCTCGCCGCCCGAGAGCTCCTCGACCCGCTTGCGCAGCGCATAGCCGTAGCTCTCCCCCTCGCCGAGCAGCGCCAGCACGAGCGGCGTGGCCGAGGCCGCGACCAGCTCCTTGCCGATCCTCACGCCTATTCGAGGGCTCCTGGGGCTTCATGCATAGCGGCGTTATATATCGAGGTGCTATGTATGTCAACGGGTGGCGCTGGTTGCTGGCCTACGGAGATCGAGTAACGCAAGGAGCTGGGTAAGGAGGCTTCCGGCATGACCGTGACGGCGACGCTCACCTCGAAGGGACAGATCACGATCCCGAAGGAGATCCGCGAGGCGCTCGGGGTCGACGCGGGCGGTTGGGTCGACTTCACGCTCGAAGCGGACGGCTCGGTGCGGATGGCGGTGCGGAGGCGGGAGCTCGCCTCCGTCGCCGGCCTCCTGCACCGGCCCGGCTTCGAGCGGCTCTCGGTAGAGGAGATGGACGAGGCGATCGCGCGGCATCTCGCGGAGCGGCCGTGAAGAGGCTCAGCCGAACAAGGTGCCAGGGGAATTGCGGCCGACCGAGGTGCCAGGCGAGTGGTGGTGAGTTGACAAAGCCGAAAAGGGGGGGGGGGTAGATTCTAGGGCGACCTTCAGGAGAACGAGCCCATGCGGACCC
>JAHDVN010000046.1:0-10420 GCA_023384635.1 Thermoanaerobaculia bacterium | reverse complement strand
CCCCCCCCCCCCCCCCCCCCGCCCCACCCCCCCCCCCCCCCCCCCCCCCCCCGCGCGGCCCCCCCCCCCCCCCCCCCCCGCGGGGGCCCCAAGAATCTAGGGCGACCTTCAGGAGAACGAGCCCATGCGGACCCTCGGTGGCAGAGGGCTCGCCACGGCGACGGCGGGCCTCCTTCTTCTCCTACTGCTCGCGGGCGCGGCGCCCGGCGCCGAGCCACCGCTCACCCTCCGCATCCTCTGGGACCGCCCGCTGCCGGAGGCGGTGGCGAAGGCGTCCGACCTGCGCTGGGCCTCGGACGAGAGCCTTTATCTCGCGCTCGGCGCGGCGGGCGTGGTCGAGATGTCGCTGGCACCGTTCGGAGAACGGATCGAGACGATCGTGCCGGGCAAGGGGGCACCGGGCGGTTTCTCCTTCGCCGCTCACCTCGCCGCGCACGGGGAGGAGATCCTCGCGGGGAGCTTTCTCAGCGTCCTCACCTGGCGAACCCGGAAGGAGCCGGTGCGCAGAGAGGCCGCGGTCTTCGACATCATCGAGGATCTCGACCTTCACCGAGGGAAGGTGGCCATCCTCAGCGCCCGGAGGGATGCCGACGGCAAGTTCGCCCCCGAAGGTGGGATCGCCTGGATCGGCTCGTTGGCCACGGGCATGGAGGACGCGCGTCCGGTGGTCTTCGACTCGCGTGGCCGCGGGGCCCCGAACCTGGTCGCCTGCGGCACCTACGGTCTGGGTGCGGCACGGTTTCTCGCCGATCGTTCGTTCGTCGTGGTGCCGGGCGTGCAACCGGGGGCGCACCACTTCGACCCGGAGGGCAGACTGCTGCGCACCTGGGACACGGTCGCCCTGGGCCTCACCGACGATTGTCCCCGCCTCGCGGAGCAGGAAGCGAGACGCATCCACTTCCCACCGGAGCGCTGGGCGTGGCTCGACGCGCGGAGGACGCTCGACGAGCTAGTGCCGCTGCCGCAAGGGATTGGCCTCGTGGTGCGGAGCGTCGTGGACGGGCGGCAGCAGTGGGAGCTGATCGTTCTCGCCCTCGACGGCAGTGTCGCGGGCCGTCTGCTGCTCCCGATCTCTCCGGTCAACGAGATCACCCACCTGAAGGCCGACCTCCGGGGACGTCGCCTGGCACTCCTCGTCATGGCTCACTCGCCCGACATCACCCGATCGCCACAACCGCCGGGCCGGCTCCTGATGGCCGAGCTCGGGGATCAACCAGACGCCCGGCAGGTTCGCACCGGGGCCAAGGAGGAACGAGATGAGAGGAGAGCGAAGGACTAGTCTTCTTCTGATGACCACTTCATTGGTTCTGTTGGGCCTCCTCGCGATCGCGGGGACCACCGCTGAGGCCGAGTGCTATCCGTACGACAACTCGATGGTCGTGTATTGGCCCGGCTTCGGGTGGGTGTGCGGCCTGTCGGGCACCTATTGCGTCGAGTGCTACGACCTCGAGGGAGGAAACTACTGCGTGGGCGACACCGAGCGGACCCGCTGCGGTCCGTATCACCAAACGCCCTGACGCCAAACGCGGCCGGCGCGTGTCGCTCATGACCAGGTTCCTCCTCCTCGCCCTCCTTCTCTCCCCGGCGATGGCCGCGGGCGAGGCGCCGCCCGACTGGCGCCTGCTCTACGAGGACGGGACGGTGCTCGCCGCGCCCGCTCCGGGTGCCGAGACTGGCGAGGCCGCGGCGCCGGTCGCGGTCTGGGGCTGGTCGGAGCGGCACGCGCCGCGGGCGATGGAGCGCTTCGGCGAGGAGCTGGGCCCGGAGGACGCCGGGCGGCTGGAGGTGCGGGTGACGCGCCCGCGGCCGGCGCGGGAGGGGGAGCCGGCGGCGCCGTTGCGGCTGGTGGCGGCGCCGGCGGCGATGTGGGACCTCTTCCCGGAGCGCTGGCTCCCCTCCTGGCCGGTGCCGGAGAGCGGGCGGCTCGCGCTCCCCCACCGGAAGGGCGAGCGCTGGCGACTGCGGCTCGTGGGCGAGGCCGAGGGGTCGTGGTGGGTGGATCTGCCGGCGGGCCGCGCGCGCGCGGAGCTCTCGTCGGCGCGGGCGGGAGGGGTCGAGATCCTCCTGACCGACCCCGAGGGGAGGCCGGTCGACGGGGCGACGGTCAACCTCTTCCGCTCCTCCGCCTCCGGGGCGACCGCCCCGCGGTTCTGGTCCCGGGAGCGCAGCGAGCGGGGGCGCGTGCGGTGGGCCGGCGTGCCGGATCGCGAGACGCTCTTCGTCTGGGTGCGACCGCGCGGTGAGCTCGCGGAAACCACGGTGAGCGGGCTCCCGTCGGAGCTGCCCCAGGCGATCCGCCTCGCGCCCGGCGCGCGCGCCGTGGGCCGGGTGGTGGACGAAGAGGGACGGCCCCTTCCGGGGGTCCGGATCCGCCTCGAGAGCTGGGTGGCCGACGGGTTCGCAGCGAGCTCCGCAGCCGAGAGCGGAAGCGACGGGCGCTGGGAGGTCACCGGTCTCCCGCCCGGGCGCGCGGCGCTCGTGCTGCGCGCCGATGGCCGGGTTTCCGACGCACGGCAGGTGGAGCTGCGGGCGGGGGCGAACGATCTCGGCAGCGCCACCCTCGCCCGCGGCGTAACGCTCGCGGTGCGGCTGGTGGGCGGCGACGGGTTGCCGGTCGCCGGAGGGACGGTCCGGTCCGGGCGCCTCGTCGAGGCGCGGAGCGGCGCCGACGGCCGCGCCCGCCTGGAGGGGTTGCCGTTGGCGCCGCTCGATCTGCGGGGGACGGCGGATCGCCATCTCGAGGGGCGAGCGCGTGTCAACCCGCCCTTCCCGCCGGAGGTCGAGCTCGTGCTCCCGCGGGCTTTCACCGTCGAGGGCCGGATCGTGGACGTCGCGGGGGTGCCGCTCGCCGGCGCCTGGCTGAAGCTCAGCGAAAGAGCGCGCCTCTGCGATCTCACCGTCGAGGAGAGCGGGCGATTCCTCTCCGACCTGCGCCCGGGAGCCGCGGCGCACCTCGAGGCGGGGGCGCCGGGGGCGGTGAGCGAGCGGTGGCCGATCGCCGCCGGGGAGGCCGGGGAGTGGCGGGACCTGGGCGACCTCGTGCTCGGCCGCGGCCTCGAAGTGGCGGGCCGGGTGGTGGCCGCCGACACCGGCGAGCCGCTCGGCGGGGCGCGGATCTGGGCGCCGCGGCCGGGGCAGTTCGGGCCGGAGGTGGCCTGGGCGAGCGGCGATCTGGTCGAGGCGGCGACCGGCGGCGACGGGCGCTTCCGGCTCTCGGGCCTGCGCGCGGGGCCGCTCCTCCTGCGCGTGGACGCCCCCGGCCGGGCGCGCGCCCACCGCGACCTGCTCCTCACCGACGAGGAGCCGGTGAGCGACGCCGGTGAGATTCCCCTCGGGCGCGGCACCACGGTGCACGTGGTCGTCGCAGGGCTCGATCCCGATGGCGCCGAGAGCCGCAGCGCCGAGGCGCGGGTCGACCTCCGGGGCGAGTGGCAGGCGCTCGACCTGCTCCGCGCGCCGCTGCGGGAGGGGCGTGCGACGGTGCGCAACGTGCCGCCCGGTCGGGTGCTGGTGAGCGTCCAGGCGGGCCCCCGCCTGCTCTGCGAGCGCGCGGTGAGCGTCCCCGCCGACGAGCCCGAGATCGAGGTGGAGTGCGACGGCGAGGGTCCCGAGGTGAGTGGCACGGTCTGGAGCGGAGACTTCCGGGCGACCGGCGGCAGCCTGACCTGGAGCACGGAACAGGCGCCCCGCTCCGGTCGGATCCTGAACCGGGCCTCTCCCGGCGGGCTGGTGCAGCAGTCGGTGGTCGGCATCGGGCGGCCCGCGGTGCTGGTGCCGGTGGCGCCCGACGGCTCGTTCCGGACCACCGAGCTCGTCGCGGGCCGCTGGACTGTCACCTGGAACGCCAGCGGGGGCACCCTCTCGCCTCCCCTCGAGGTCGTGATCCCCGCCGCGGAGCGCTTCGAGACCGCCCTGCGCTTCCCGGGCGAAGGGCTCGCGGGGCGGGTCGTGGACGAGGAGGGAGACCCGGTGGCGGGAGCCCGGATCGTCGAGCTCACGAGCGGCGCCTTCGCCCTCTCGCGGGACGACGGCGGGTTCACGCTCACGGGCCTCGCGCCGGGCCCGTACGCCGTCCAGGCGCGGGATCGCGAGCTCGCGAGCGAGATCGCCGAGGGGGTGCTCGAGGCCGGAGAGCCGGCGCCGGAGATCGTGCTCGTGCTCGGCGAGGGGCAGCGCCTCCGCTTCGAAGTGCGGGTCGCGACCGCCGACGGCGCCCCGGCCGCGGGGGCGTTCGTCTTCCTCGACTTCGCCGGCCAGGGGGCGCGGATCCTCACCGCCGACCGCACCGGCGTGGCCACGGCGGAGATCTCGCCGCCGCTCCCGGAGAGCGTGCGGGTGGCGGCGACCACCGGCGCGGGGTGGTCGTTCTCCGGCTGGGTCCCGTGGCGGGAGGCGCGCGCGGGGATCTCGGCCGTGCTCGGCAGCGCGCGGCTGCTCGTGCGCGTCGCGGAGGGCGGCGGCGTGCCGCGCCTGCTCGCCCCCGGCGGCTGGGACCTGGGGCTCCTCGCGCTGCAGCTCGGCGCGCCGCTGCGCCTGGCACCGGACGCCCCGCTCCTGCTCGCCGGGCTCCCCGCCGGGAGCTACCGGATCGAGCTCGGCGGCGCGGCGGCGGCGGTCGACCTCGCCGAGGGCGACGTGGCGGAGATCGAGCTCTCCGAGTAGCCGCGGCCCTTCAGCCCGCGACCGCGTTGTCGCCGGGGGGAAGCGCGCGCGCGGCGGCCTTGATCTCGGCGAGGATCTCGGCGAGGTCGGCGTCGCCGAGGTCGGCGTTGGAGCAGACGAGGCGGATCGTGCGGCGGCCGGCGACAATGCCGTGGCCGATCTTGAGAAGGCCATCGCGGTCGAGGCGGTCGCAGACGGCGTCGCTCGCGCGGCCGCGGACCTCGAAGCAGACGTTGAGTGAGGGGGGCTCCTCGGCGAGGCGGAGCTCGGGATCGCTCCGGATGAGCTCCGCCGCGCGACGGGCGAGCGCCATCTGGCGCCCGAGCCGCGCCACCCAGCCCTGGCTTCCGAGCCGCTGCCAGGCGGCCCAGAGCTTGAGGGCGTCGTTCGGCCGCCCGCACTGCAGCGAGCGGCGCCCGGGGTTGAGCTCGTCCGGGTCGGCCTGGAAGAGGTAGTCGGCGCTCTCGTCGAGGTTCCGGGCCAGCAGGCCGCGGCGGGCGAGGAGGAGCACCGAGCTCTGGAGGGGCACCCCCATCATCTTGTGCGGGTCCCAGGCGAGCGAGTCGGCGCGCTCCGAGCCCGCGAGCAGCCGCCGGTGCTCCGGCGAGAGGAGCAGGCTGCCGCCGAAAGCGGCGTCGACGTGGAACCAGAGCCCCGCGGCGCGCGCGACGTCGCCGAGCTCGCCGAGCGGGTCGAAGGCGCCGCGCACCGTGGTACCGGCGGTGGCGTTGACGAAGAAGGGGCGCAGGCCCGCCGCGCGGTCGGCGGCGATCGCCGCCGCGAGCGCCTCGGGGAGCATCCGCCCGCGCCCGTCGACCGCGATCGCGCGCACGTTGGCGCGGCCGATCCCGGCGAGTCCGGCGTTCTTCGGCACCGAATAGTGCCCCTCGGCCGAGGTGTAGGCGACGAGGCGCGCCCCGGCAACGCCGGTCTCGCGCGCGCCGGGCAGCGCCTCGTTGCGGGCCAGGACCAGGGCGAGGAAGTTGGCGAACGAGCCGCCGGGGGTGAATGCCCCCTCGCCCGCGGTGAACCCGGCTGCCGCGCACATCCGGTGCAACAGCTCGCGCTCGACGAGGATCTGCGCGCCGCCGGCTTTGAAGGTGTACATCGAGATGTTCACGAGCGGCGTGAGCATCGCCGCTGCGGTGGCCGCTGGCTCGCGGCCGGCGAAGAGCTGGTTGACGAAGCGCCAGCTCGACGAGGAGGGGGTGGCGAGGAGGACGGCGCGCAGGCGCGCCATCACCTCGGCGAGCGGCCGCCCCGCATCGGGGAGCGCGAGGTCGAGCGCCGCGGCGAGCTGCCCCGGGTCGCGCGCCGCGCCGCCGGGCAGCTCCTCCTCGCGCGCCAGGAGGTCGCGCCCGAGCGCGGCCACCGCGGCGAGGAGCTCCTCCATCTCCGCGGCGCGCCGCGCGCGCGACGAGGGGAGCAGGCTCTCCGGCCCGCTCATCGCTGGCTCTTCTCGGCGAGCGGCGCGGCGTAGAGGTCGATCACGCGCTCGATCGCCCGCCGGCAGACGGGGCAGAACGGCACCCGGTCGCGGGTGAACATGATGCAGTCGGCCGCCGGGCGGAAGTAGCCGGTCGCCTCGTAGTTCGCCCCCTCGAAGGCGCCGACCGCGCCGGCGTACCGCTCGGCGCCGAGCCGTGCCTCCTCCTCCTCGCGCTGGCGCAGGAAGAGGGCGTCCATCTCCTCCTCCGGCCGTCTCTCGGCGCGGAGCCGCTGCCGCTCGGCCTGGATCTCGCGGGAGCGGGCTTCGAACGCCGCCTTCTCCCACGGCGTCGGAATGGGAGTCCCCGGGGTGACGAGGTCCCGCCACTTGAGCCGCTCCGGGTCGAGGAGCGCCGTCACGTTCGGCTCCCACGGCTCGCGCCGCTCGGAGGCGGGCTCGTAGACCGCCGGCGAGGTGTAGTACTCGTCGGCGAGCGCCGCGAAGTGGTGGCCGAGCTCGTGGACGAAGACGTACGGGGCCCAGAGGCTGTCGGCGGCCACCGTGGCGTACTCGCCGAAGAGGCCGCCACCGCCGTAGGTGCGGCCGTTGGCGACGATCACCACGAGGTCGTAGGGCGCCTGCGAGGCCAGATCGCGCCAGGCGCGGTTGTCGAAGCTCAAGACGTAGCGTTCGGCGCGGAAGGCGTCGTAGGTGGCGCCGGCCGGCGAGCGGCGGTGGACGCCGAGCGAGGGCCGCGCGATGCCGCTCTCGCGCGCCTCCGGGCAGAGCGCGCGCACGTTGAAGTCGCCGCGGCGGGCGCGGTACGGCTCGACCTCGAAGAGCACCCCGGCGAGGCGCCGGGCGTCGGCCGCGCACTTGCCCCGCTCGGCGGCGGTGTAGCCGTCACCGAGGAGGAGGAGGTCGACCTTCTCCGGCGGCGGTCCCGACTCCAGGATCGCGATCGAGGGCCCGGCCGGCGGCGGCGCCGCGCGGTCGACGAGCGGGTCGGCCGGGTCGACGACCGCCGCCCAGATCTCGCGGAAGTCGTTGGCCGCGTCGCGCTTCTGCAGCACGACCTGCACCGGCGCGGCGGGGACGGGGAAGCGGAGCGACTCGCCGAAGGCTCGCGTCCCTTCGGCCGCCTCGCGGGTCGTCTCCCACTCGCCGTAGGCCGGGGAGAAGCCGCGCGCGTAGAGGACGCGGCGCGTCGCGCGGTCGATCACCTCGAAGCGGTACTTGCCGAGGTTGGTGTCGTCCACCGGGCGCTCCGGGTGGCCGGGCCAGGGGAGCGGCTCGACCACGACCCGCTCGACGGCATAGCTCTCGGCGCCGCGGCCGCCGAAGTGGACGAGGTCGACGCGCAGCGTGGGCGGCGGCGCGGCGAGCGCGGCAGAGGCGGCGGCGACGAGGAGGAGGACAGTGAGGGAGCCCGCGAGGAGGCCGAGGGGGGAGGAGAGCCGGGACATGGCGGCGAGTGTAGCGCCGCCGCCGGCTCGCCCGCCGGGTGCCGCGGCGGGCGGACCGTGCGAACATCGGGGCCACGGCCGGGAGGGCAAGTGGGAGCGACGGCCGGGAGAGGAGGCCGCGGTGGAGAGCATCCGGGGGAAGGTGGTGCTGCTGACCGGGGCGTCGCGCGGCCTCGGGCCGTTCGTCGCCGAGGCGCTGGCGGGCGCGGGGGCCGATCTCGCGCTCGTCGCGCGGTCGGCGGCAGGGTTGCAGGAGGTCGCGGCGCGCCTCGCCGCGCACGGCGGGCGCGTGGCGGTGATCCCCGCCGACCTCGCGCGCGAGCCGCAGCGCGCCGAGGTCGTGCACCGGACGGTGGCCGAGCTCGGGCCGGTCGACGTGCTGGTGAACAACGCCGGGGTGGAGAACGAGGGGGCGTTCCTCCTCCAGCGGCGCGAGGAGATCCGGGAGATGGTGGAGGTGAACCTCGTCGCCCCGCTCGAGCTGGCGCAGCTCGTGCTCCCGGCGATGGTCGAGCGCAGGCGCGGCCAGATCGTCAACATCGCCTCGGTCGCCGGCAAGGCGCCCCTCCCCTGGGGGGCGGTCTACGCCGCGAGCAAGGCGGCGCTCGCGCACTGGGCGCGCTCGCTGCGGCTCGAGCTGGCGGGCAGCGGCATCGAGATCTCGACGATCTACCCGGGGTATGTCCGACGGGCGGGGATGTTCGCCCGCTTCGGCCTCGAGCCGCCGCCGACGATCGGCGCCGTGGAGCCCGAGGCGGTGGCGGCGGCGGTCCTCCGTGCCCTCACCGGGCGGCGCCGCGAGCTGATCGTGAGCGCGCGGCCGCTGCGCCCGGCGCTGGCGCTCGCCGAGCTCTTCCCCGGTGCCGGGGAGTGGCTCATGCACCGCCTCGGCGCGGTCGAGTTCCAGCGCCGCAAGGCGAGGGGGTGAGGTGAACCGGGCGGAGCGGCGCGGGGCGTGGGAGTGGGCGCGGCTGCTGCGCTGGCCGGTGGCGGCGGTGGCGGTGGCGGCGCTCCTGGTGCTGGCGCTCGCCCTCGTCCTGGCGCGGCTCGAGCGGCTGGGGGCGGCGGCGGGGCGCCTGCCGGCCGCGCTGGCGGCGCGCGCCGGAGAGGTGGCGCGCGGGCTGCTCACCGGCAACGTCACCGAGCGCTTCCTCGCCGACATTCCCCGCGTCACCGCCGCCGAGGGTGGACGGCTCGAGGTGGCGATCGCCGAGAGCGTCGAGACGCTCGGCCGCACCGACGAGCGCTGGGTGCTCTGGGACCTGCTGCCGCTCGGAGCGACGACGGTCGAGATCCGCGTGCCGGTCACCTACCGCTACCACGTGCGGCTCGACGAGCCGTGGACGGTGACGGTCGCCGACGGCCTCTGCCGGGTCGCAGCCCCGGCGCTCCGCCCCTCGCTGCCGCCCGCGATCCACACCGACCGGATCGAGCGCCGGGCCGAGGCCGGGTGGCTCCGCTTCGACGCCGCCGAGCAGCTCGCGGCGCTCGAGCGCTCTCTCACTCCCCGCCTCGCCGCGCTCGCCCGCGACCCGCGCCACCTGGCGCTCGCCCGCGAGCCCTCCCGCCTGGCGGTGGCGCGCTTCGCGCGCGCCTGGCTGCTCGGCCGCGAGGCGTGGGGGGCGGACGGGGTGCGCGCGATCGCCGTCACCTTCGCCGACGAGCGGCTCGACGCCGCGGCGGCGCTGCCGCCGACCCTGGTGCTCGGCGACTGAACGGCCGGCGCGCGTCGGCGGTACGATGCCGCGCGAGATGCCTCTGCGCCTGCCCTCCCGGAGCCCCGCGATGAGACCGATCCGCCAGCCGGAGCCGCCGCGCCGCCGCGGCGGCGCGCTCCTCCTGCTCGCCCTGCTGCTCGCCCTTCTCGCCTGGCGCGAGCGGCCTCCCGCACCGCGCAGCGGCGCCGCGCCGGCGACGGAATTCTCCGCCGAGCGCGCCGACGGGTTCCTCGGCCGCCTGCTCGGCGACGGGGCGCCGCACCCGCTCGGGTCGCCGGCCAACGCGGCGGTGCGCGCGCGGCTGCTCGAGGAGCTCGCGGCGCTGGGCCTCGTGGGCGAGGTGGAGCGCTCCTGGGTCTGCGGCGGCGGCCGGGTCTGCGGCGAGGTGTCGAACCTGCTGGCGCGGCTGCCGGCCGCCGGCGCCGGGCCGGCGGTGCTGCTCGTCGCGCACTACGACTCGGTGGCGGCCGGGCCGGGGGCGGCCGACGACGGCTCGGGGGTGGCGGTGCTGCTCGAGACGGCGCGCGCTCTCCTCGCCGGGCCGCCGCTGGCGCGCCCGGTCTGGCTCCTCTTCCCGGACGGCGAGGAGGTGGGGCTGCTCGGGGCCGAGGCGTTCGCCGCCCGGCCACACCTCGCCGAGGTCGGCGTCGTCCTCAACTTCGAGGCCCGGGGCCAGAGCGGCCTCGCGCGGATGTTCGAGACGGGGGAGCGCAACCTCGACCTGGTGCGGCTGCTCGCGGCGCACGGCCGGCGGCCGGCCGCGACCTCGCTCTCCTACGAGATCTACCGGCGGCTGCCGAACGACACCGACTTCTCGGTCTTCAAGCGCGCCGGGCTGCCGGGGCTCAACTTCGCGTTCATCGGCGAGCCGCTCGTCTACCACACGCCGCTCGACGACCGCCCCGGCCTCTCGCCGGACAGCCTGCAGCACCAGGGCGAGCAGGCGCTGGCCCTCGCCCGCGCGCTGGCTGCCGACCCGGCCGCGCCGGCGGCGCCGGGCCGCGCCGTCTTCTTCGACGTCGCGGGCTTCGCGCTGCTCCACTGGCCGGAGAGCTGGAGCGTGCCGCTGGCGCTCGCGGCCCTCCTTCTGCTCCTCGGCCGCGCCGCCGCGCGGCGGCGCGCCGGTGGGCGGGGGCTCCTCGCCG
>JAHDVN010000045.1 GCA_023384635.1 Thermoanaerobaculia bacterium | reverse complement strand
TCGAGGTCGTCCACCGCCTCGACCGGGAGACCTCGGGCCTGCTCGTCTTCGCCCGCGGCAGAGATGCCCTGCACGCGCTGCAGGCCCAACTCCTCGACCGGAGCATGGGGCGGGTCTACACGGCGCTGGTGGAAGGGGAGGTCCGCAACGCGGCTGGCACCTTCGACCGGGCGCTGGTGGGGGACGGGGTGCGGCACCGCCGCTGGGTGGCCGGTCCGGGGCAGGTCGGAAAGGCCTCGGTCACGCACTGGCGGGTGACCGAGCGGTTCGCGGGCGCCACGCGGGTCGAGGCCCGCCTCGAGACCGGGCGCACCCACCAGATCCGGATCCACTTCGCGGCCGCGGGCCACCCGCTCCTGGGCGACGCGGTCTACCGCCCGGCCGGAGCGCCGCCGTTCCCGCTGCCGGTGCCGCGCGTGGCCCTCCACGCCGGGGAGCTCTACCTCGTCCACCCCCGGGACGGCCGCCGGGAGCGCTTCCGCCTGCCCTTGCCGGCGGATCTGGAGGAGCTCCTCGAGCGCCTCCGGGCCGTGACCCCGAAGGCCTAGCCGGCAGCGCCGGGGACGAGCAGGCCCTGGTCGAGGAGATCCCCCGCCAGCGCCTCGAGATCCCGCCAGAGGATCTCCTCTTCCACCTCGAAGCGCGCCAGGAGCTCGGCGTGGACCTCGCCGAGCGTCCGCCCGGCGGCGAGGCCGCCCCAGGCCGCGGTGCCGGTGGCGTTCAGGCTGAAGTAGGTGCCCCGGTCGAGGTCGAGCAGCACCGCCTCCCCCCCGATCTCGCGGAAGCGGACCCGGGAGGAGGGGGCGAAGGTGTCGGCGGGGGAGAGGGCGGCCATCGAGGTCCGAGCCTCCCTCGCGCCGCGGCGGCGGTCAACCCCGTTCCGTCGACGCCGGGCCATCCGGGTGTGAATGATTTCATTGCATCAGGTAGATCAGGTATAGTCCAGGTGGCCGTTCCTACCCAGAGCCGAGCATGAGCGGGGGCGGGCCGAGAGACCGCGACCGAGTGGCCGTGTCCCGATGCGGGCCGCGGCCGCGGAGCGCACGTGGTGGTAGCTTCCGGGCAAGTCCCGACCCGGATCGCAGGAGGCTTCGATGACGACCGAGACGACCCCCGTCCGCCGCACGCAGGCGAACCCACCGCCGACGGCCTCCACCGGGAGGACCGCCGCCGTCTCGCTCCTCGGCGCTCTCGCGCTGTTCGCGCTCCTGGCGAGTCCCGCGCACGCACAGACTACCCTGAGTGTCGAACCGATCACCTGGGACGTGATCGGCCTCGACAGCAACAAGCCCGACACCGGCCCGAGCTTCTTTCCCGTGGGGGTGCGCGTCTGCAACACGGGCGCCGCTTCCGCGACCAACGTCGTGGCCAACTTCGTCTGGGAGTCGGCCAACGCCCACATCAACACCCGGCCCGGGACCGTTACCACGCTGCCGGTGCCGCCGGAGACCCTGGACCTCGCGGTCGGGGCCTGCACCGACTTCTACTACGAGGTCGCGGTCACCCGTACCGCGGCGGCCTACGACACGACCCGCCGCTATCGGATCGACGTCGTAGCCGACGGCGGCCTCACGACGGCGAGCAGCCCCACGCCGCGCCAGCTCTACGTCGAGTACCTGGTTTCGCAGTTCCGCAACTACGTCTGGGACGTGCTGGTGCGGCCCTACGGCGAGACGAGCTGGGAGTCGATCCCGGCCGGCGGCGCGATGACCCTGGTGGTGGGCCAGGAGTACGAGATCAAGCTCGACGCCATGACGGCCACCAACGGCTACGAGCAGATCGAGAGCTTCATCAACTTCCCGAACACGATCTTCCAGATCCTCGAGGTCGACACGACTTACACGGCGGAGTCGTCGGCGAGCATGGCGCCGCCCTACGACCAACTCTACGGCGATGCCTGCGTCTGGCAGGCCAACCCGCTGAGCCCCGCCTACCGCTCCTGTCTCTCGACCGGCAAGGCGGGTGGCGGGGTGGTCGTCGTCTACCGCGTGAAGATCCTCTCGGTGCCCACCGCGCCCCTGCTCAACCCCGAGTCGCTCAACACCCTGATCTACGACTTCTCCGGCTCGAGCTACCACTACAACTCGAACTACGGGGCGTCGGGGCGGTTCGTGTACGTGCTCGACCCCGAGGACCTCGACCTCACCAAGAGCTTCTCCCCGGCGGCGATCTCGCCCGGCGGGACCTCGCGGCTGACCATCCGGATCCCGAACCCGACGACCTCGGCGCTCAGCGGCGTGAACTTCACCGATCCGCTGCCGGTCGGGATGGTCGTCGCCACCCCGCCCAACGCCACGACGACCGGGTGCGGGACCCCGACCTTCGCCCCGGTCGCGGGCGCCTCGAGCTTCTCCTTCTCCTACGGCACGATCCCGGCGAACACCACCTGCGTCGTCGCGCTCGACGTGACGGCCTCCGGCCAGGGGACGTACGTCAACACCACCGGCAACCTCTTCATCAACGGCACCACCCCCGGCACCGGCACCGACACCGGCAACTCGGCGACCGCCACCCTCAACGTCCTCGCCGACGCGCTCGCCTGCACCGACGGCACGATGGCGCAGTGGACCGTGCCGGTCGGCACCACGAACCCGCCCGACACCACCGGAGGCTTGCCGACGATCTGGGCGGGCAAGGTGACGACGGCCTCGGTCGCGGCCAGCCTCCCGGACAGCACCTCGATCATCACCTCCGGGTACAACGACACGTCCTCCTGGAACACCTACGGGTACAAGACCGCGAATCAGACCATCACCTTCCGACTCACGACCAAGAACTACACGAACGTGGGCGTGGTCTTCTGGATCAACAACCGGAGTGCCGGGAACGGCCCTTCCAGCATGACTTTCGACCTGAGCAAGGACAACGGGGCCACCTGGATCGACGCCCGGACCGCGAGCATTCCGCGAGTTTCGGGCTGGACTCAGTACACGTTTGGTAGCCCCCCGCTCGACACGAGCACCGCAGGGGACACTCTGTTCCGGCTCCGGCCGACAGGCGCTGCGAACGACAACAGCGGCTCCGGTCTCGATCTGGACTTCATCACCTTCACCGGCTGCACGGTGAACCCGCCGCCGCGGATCACCAAGGCGTTCCAGGCCGATCCGATCCTCGTCGGCGCCACGTCGCAGCTCGTCTTCACCCTGGACAACACGGACCCGACCGGCTTCCCGGTGCCGGGCAGCAGCCCGACCGCCTACTACGACGCGGTGGCGCTGACCGGCGTCAACTTCACCGACAACCTCCCGGAAGGCGTCGTGATCGACACCACGACCTCGCCGAGCACCACCTGCGGGGGGAGCCTCCTCGCCGATGACGGCGGCACGACGATCGCCCTCACCGGTGGCACGCTCGCCGCCGGCGGCACCTGCACGGTGAGCGTCTGGGTGCGCGGCATCGAGCCGGGGCTCTGGGAGAACGTGAGCGGCTACGTGGGGGCGAGCGAGAGCGGGCCGAACATCACGGCCACCGGCTACGCTCAGGACACGATCGAGGTCATCGCCCCGCCAGCGATCTCGAAGGTCTTCGCCGCGGACGGGATCCTCACCGGCGAGGTCACGAAGCTCACCTTCCAGGTCGGCAACCCGAACCCCGAGGCGACGCTCACCGGCGTGGCGTTCACCGACAACCTGCCCGCCGGGCTCGTCGTCGCCAGCCCGAGCAACCTCACGGAGGACTGCACGCCCCCCGGCACCGCGAGCGCCGCCGGCAGCGCGGTGAGCCTCTCGGGCGCCGAGCTCGCGCCGCAGGCCTCGTGCACCCTCTCGGTAGACGTTCTCGGCGTGACGGTGGGCACGAAGCTCAACAGCGTGACCGTGACCGCGACCGAGACCGGCGACGGCAACACCGCCACCGCCACCCTGGAGGTGGACGAGCTCACCCCCGGCATCGCGCTCCTCAAGCAGGTCGGGCCGTCGGCGACCGGGCCGTGGACCGCCTTCCTGGCCCTCGCCGAGACCGAGGAGGTCTGGTACCGGTTCACGGTCGAGAACACCGGCGACGTGCCGCTCACCGGGGTGGACGTGGTCGACCCGGCGCCCTGGATCACGGCGCTCGTGAACGGCTGCGTCTGGCCGGCGACGCTCCCCGCCGCCGACCCGAACGACGACACCGAGCCGCCGGCGCACGTCGCCACCTGCGTCGTCGGGCCGGTGACCGCGGCCGCGGGCGTCCATCCGAACCTCGCCACCGCGAGCGGCCAGTACGGCACCACCACCGTCTTCGACAACGGCGCGGCGGCGTACTCGACGACCGGCCTGACGCTGGTGAAGCTGGCCCTGGAGAGCTCGTACAACGCCGCGGGCATCGACCTGCACTACCTCTACGGGGTGACGAACACGGGCAACGTGGCGCTGATCGGCCCGATCGTCGTCACGGACGACACGACCTCCGTGACCTGTCCGGTCGTCGCATCGCTGGCAGTTGGGGAGGCGATCGTCTGCACGGCCACCTACACCACGACCAGCGGCGACGTCACCGCCGGCGCGGTGACGAACGTCGCGTACGCCTGCAGCAGCGACGCGGCACCCGTCTGCTCGAACGAGGACACCGAGATCGTGCCGCTCGCCGGGGCGATCGACCTCGCGGTGACGAAGAGCGACGGCGGGACAGTGGTCGAGACCGGCTCGGAGGTCACCTACACGATCGTGATCCGGAACAACGGCCCGAGCGTGGACAACGCCTTCGTCTCCGACCCGGACGTGCCGGATGCGCTCGTGAAGACCGCGGTCGGCCCTTGCACCGCCTTCGGTGGCGCCACCTGCCCGGCGAACCTGACGCTCACCGACCTCGAGAACGGCACGGTGCTGATTCCCTTGCTCCCCGTGGGCGGCGGGATCACCTTCACTGTGACGGCGCGGGTCGATGCGCGCACCGGGCCGATCGTCAATACGGTGACGGTCACCGTGGACACGGCGACCGAGTTCCTGCTCGACAACAACTCCGACTCCGACGAGAACGACCTGGCGATCAACTTCGGCCACCTGCCGACGACGGTGGGCGGGAACACGAACGCCTTCGACGGCCTGAACCTCAAGGGCGAAAGCGGTGCCTGGCACCTCTCGGGGACGACGTTCCTCGGCTACGGGAAGACGACCGCCCTCGACGGCATCGACACCGCGACCTACACCTACAAGGCCACCGACGATGGCGTCACCTGGACGCCGACGGTGGCGTGGGGGTACGACGAGGGCGGCTCCCTCGACGTCTGGGTCACCTGTCCCGTCGAGCCCTGCTACCTGAGCGGCTGGATCGACTGGAACCACGACGGCGACTTCGACGATTCCGACATCGAAGGCAGCGAGACGCTCTTCTCGAATCAACTGGTGAACGACGAGCTGAACACTTTGACCTTCGCCACCATCCCCAGCTGGGCCCTGCTCGACGGAACGACTCTCTACTCGCGCTTCCGCCTCTCCGATCAGCCGATGACGAGCCCGAGCCCGGCCGGGCAGGCGTTCAACGGCACGACACCCCTTATCGGTGAGATCGAGGATCCGTTCTTCCAGGTGATCGACGGCAACGTGCCGACGCCGGTGACGCTGGCCTCGTTCGTGGCAGAGCGGGAGGGCGGGCACACGGTGCGCTTCGCGTGGACGACGGCGACCGAGACCGGCAACGTCGGCTTCCACCTCTACGTCCAGGACGGCAAGCGGCTGCGGCGGATCAACGAGGAGCTGATCCCGTCGCGGGTCGTCGACTCCCTCGACCGCCAGAGCTACGAGTACCGCGCCGAGGTGAAGGGCGAGGTCTTCTTCATCGAGGACGTGAGCGTCTTCGCCGAGGCGCGGCGCCACGGGCCGTTCGCGCTCGGCGAAGAGCACGGCGTGCGGCTCGCCGACGAGAAGGTGGCGTGGCCCGAGATCGGGCGCGAGCTCGCCGCCTTCCGGCGCGCCGAGCGCGCGGGCAGGATGGCGGACAAGGCCGCGTCACGCGCGGTCGGCGCCCCGTCGCCCCCGCTCCACCTCGAAGTCGACCGGAGCGGCATCCAGCGCGTCACCTACGAGGCGCTCCGTGCCGCCGGGCTCGATCTCGCCGGGTTGGCTCCGCAGTCGCTCCGGCTCGCGGCCGCCGACGGTACCGCGGTGCCGCTCTGGGCCTCCTCGAAGCGGCTCGGTCCCGGCACCTTCATCGAGTTCGTGGGTGAAGCGCTGGACACGGTCTACACCGACACCAACGTCTACACCCTGCGCGTCGCCAGCGGCGCCGCGCGGACCATTCCGGAGATCGGCGCCGGCCCCGGCCTAGTGCCGGTGGTGCCGTACTCCTATCCCGAGACGTTCGTACTGAACCGCCCGCGGAGCTACGCCAACTACGCCCCCAGCGAGGACGCCTGGTACGACACCTCGATGCTCGCCTACCGCACCCCGAAGAGCTGGGAGATCCCGTTCCAGCTCGATGCGCTGGCCGATCCGTACGCGGCGGCCACGGCCGAGCTGGTGGTCTGGGGGGTGACGGACTGGCCGGAGAGCCCGGACCATCACCTCGTGGCGGAGATCAACGGCGTTCCGGTCGCCGACGAGCTCTTCGACGGCCTCGCCGAGATGCGCTGGCGGTTCGAAGTGCCCCCAGGCACGCTCCGCGAGGGGGCCAACACTCTGCGCTTCACGCTCCCCGGCGATACCGGCGTGGACTGGGACATGGTGAACTTCGACCGGCTGGAGATCGCTTACGCGCGGCGCTTCCAAGCCCGCGAGGGGCGACTGACCTTCACCGGGTCCGACCGGGAGTACCAGGTCACCGGCCTCCAGAGCCCCGACGTCGTGGTCTACCGCGCCGACCGCCAGGGGCCGCAGCGGCTCGCGAACGTCCGGGTCGAGGCGGCTGTGGACGGCTACGTCGTCACCTTCGCCGGCCAGCCGCGGACCGCGACTTACTTCGTCTCGGCCGCGGGGGCGCTCCACGCGCCGGCGATCGAGATGCCCGCGCTCGGCTCCGAGCTGGTCCGCCGGGCCGACTACCTGGTGATCGCGCACCCGGCCTTCCTGGCAGGGATCGAGCCGCTGGTCGCGGCGCGCGAGGCGCGCGGCCTCGCAGTCAACCTGGTCGACGTGAACGACCTCTACACCGCCTACGCCGGCGGGGTTTTCGACCCGCATGCGATCGCGGAGTACGTCGCCTACGCGGTGGCGAATCTCGGTACCCGTTCGGTGCTGCTCGTGGGCGGCGACACGTACGACTACCGCAACTACCTCGGCCGCAACAGCATCAGCTTCGTGCCATCGCTGTACGGTTCGACCGGTCCGTACGGACGCTTCGTACCCTCCGACGCCCTCTATGCCGACGTGGACGACGACGGAGTGCCCGACGTGGCGATCGGCCGCTTGCCGGTGCGCACCGCCGCCGAGCTCGACCTGGCGGTGGCGAAGACCCTCGCCTACGAGGAGAAGGACTACGGCCGCACCGCGACCTTCGCCGCCGACCGGCGCGACGGCGCCCTCTCCTTCAAGCGGATCAACCAGGGGTTCATGCAGGCGCTCCCGGCCGACTGGACGAAGGAAGCGATCGCCCTCGACGACCTCGACGTGGCGGCCGCCCGCGCGCAGCTGCTCGCGGCGATGAACCGCGGCACGGCGCTCGTCACCTTCACCGGCCACTCCGGTCCCCGCGAGTGGACCTTCAGCGGCCTCTTCAACAACTCCCACGCCGCGGCGCTGACCAACGAGGGACGCCCGTTCGTGGCCGTGCAGTGGGGCTGCTGGAACACCTACTACGTCGACCCGGTCAACACCTATCTGGTCCACAGCTTCCTCTTCTCCGGCGACCGCGGCGCCGCCGCGGTGCTCGGCGCCGCGACGCTCACCGACGCCGGCTCGGAGGAGCTGCTGGGGCGGCTGCTGACGCCGCGTCTCGCGACCCAGGGCATGACGCTCGGCCGGGCGCTCCAGGAGGCGAAGACCGAGCTGGCGCGGACCCACCCTCACCTCGCCGACGTCCTCATCGGCTGGACGCTGATGGGCGACCCCGAGCTGGTGGTCGAGCCGTAGCGGCGGCAGGAGGCTTGAACCTCGTGGGCCGGAGCGGCCCCTCTCGTCGGGCGGAGCCCCCGCGGCTCCGCTCGACGTGCCTCGGGCTACCGGCGCAGCGGAAGGCGGCGACGTGAGCGGGATCGTCGCGATCCACGACCGTTCCGGGGCACCGCTCGAGCCGGAGGCGCTCGACCGGGCGATGGGCCGCCTCGCCCACCGCGGGCCGGATGGGAGCGACACCGTCCGCCTGGGCCACGTGGCGCTCGGCCACCGCCACTTCTGGACCCTCCCCGAGGAGGTCGGCGAGCGGCAGCCGCTGGCGCTCCCGGACACGCCGTTCACGATCGTCTTCGACGGCCGCCTCGACAACCGCGAGGAGCTCCTCCGGGGGCTCGATCTGGGCGGCGGGGAGGGGCGCCGACTCTCGGACGCGGCGCTCGCGCTGCGCGCCTTCGCGCGCTGGGGCGAGGGCTGTCTTTCCCGCTTCCTGGGCGAGTTTGCGCTCGCCGTCCACGACGCGCGCAGCGGCGACCTGTTCTGTGCTCGCGACCCGCTGGGCGATCGGACCCTCTTCCTGTCCCGCCGCGGCACGCGGACGCTCGTCGCCTCCGAGCCGTGGGCGGCGACGGCGGCGGAGCGGCCGGGCGAGAACCTCGACGAGATCGCTGCGGCACACCACTTCGCCTTCGAGATTCCGGCCGACGGGCGGACCCTCTTCGCCGACGTGCGCGAGCTCCTGCCCGGGCGGTACCTGGTGATCGGCGCCGCCGGCGAGCGCACCGTCCGCTACTGGGAGCCCGACCTCTCGCGGCGCCTCCGGGGCCGCAGCGACGAGGAGTACGCCGAGGCGTTCCGCGCCCTGCTCGCGGAGAGCGTCCGCTGCCGGCTGCGGGCCTCGACGCCGGTGGGCGTGCTGATGAGCGGCGGCCTCGACTCCGGCTCGGTCGCCTGCCTCGCCGCGGCCGAGCGACCCGGCGAGCGGCTCACCACGCTCTCCTACGTCTTCGACGAGCTCACCGAGTGCGACGAGCGGCCGTACATCGCGGAGATCGAGAAGCGGTGGGGGATCCGCTCGCTCCAGATCCCCGGTGACGGCCTCTGGCCGCTCCGCGGCTGGCCCGAAGCTTGGCCCCGGGTCGCCAACGAGCCGGAGGGGAACCCGTACCGCCTGCTCAAGGAGGCGGCCTACGGCCGGGCGCGCGAGGAGGGACTGCGGGTGCTGCTCATGGGCGCCGCCGGGGATGCCCTCTACCGGCGAGGTTCCGAGTGGCTTCCGGATCTCGTGGCGGAAGGGAGATTCGGCGATCTCGGGCGAGAGGTCGAGTACGCAGTGGCCTGGGCAGGCGTCGGTGGTTTCCTGCGGTCCGTACCGGCACGGCGGCTTGCCCGCCGGCTGGTGGATCGGCTACCGGGCGGGCAGTGGTTGAGGCGGCCCTGGTCACCGCCGGAGTGGCTCACATCCAGAGCAGCCGACCATCTTCGTCAGGCCAAGGAAGCGCGCCGCGATGTGGGATCGCCGCTGAATGAGGATCTGATCGGTCTCCACGCAGCCTGGAGCGCTTCGGCCGAGATTCCGAACGCAGGCCGTCACGCTTTGGCGTTGCGCGATCCCTACCGTGACCGGCGGCTCGTCGAGTTGACGCTGGCCTTACCTGCGCACCAGCTCTACCGTCTCGGGCGGTACAAGCTCGTTCTCCGCAACGCGATGCGGGGTGTGCTGCCCGAGGCGATTCGAGCTCGTTCGGGTCCGACCTCCCTCGGCCCCCTGTTCGATCGCGGTCTCGAGCGGGAGAGCCGCAGGCTTCGCGCCGTCTTCGAGACCCCGGACGGGCGCTGGCGCTCTTTCGTTCGAGCGGGCTGGATGGCGGGGCGGTGGTCCCGGCCGGTGGCGATCGGCGGCGACGGTCCGGAGGCCGTTCTGCCGTGGCAGTGCGCGGCGTTCGAGGCGTGGATCTCGGATATGATACCGATGCAGGCACCCCCTGGGAGTCGTTCATGAATCCTCACCCCGAGACTGGTCCCGAGTCCGAATCTGCCCCAGAAAGGGCTGCCCCGGCCGTCCCTCGGAACCCCTACGCGCCGCCCGCGCTGACTCGGCTGGGGGACTTGCGCACGACCTGCCTCGCGGGCACGCCCGGTGTCGGCGACTCGGCGAATCCCGGGACGCGAGGGAACCTGCCGCCTCCGCCAGGAGGGTAGGCGCCGGAAGGGGGCGCCGCGAACCGAGCATGCGCTGGCACCGGATCAGCGGTTGCGCGATCCTCCTGTCCCCATCCGCCCCAGAGCTGCCCACCTCTACCGTCGTTTCGGACACCGGCGAATCCGCTCCCGTCACCAGGAGGGCGGCCGGGGGTACCGCTTCTCGACGAGCCACGGGCTGGGTCGGTGGATTCGAGCGGGAGGTCGAAGTCCGCACCGTCCCCACCGGTCTCCTCGTGGCCCTCGATGGCCTGTGCTGGCAGCTCATCTCCAGCGCAGGCCGGATCGACCGGGTCGGGCCGGACGGTGAACTGCTCGATGATCGGGATCCGTCCCCTCCCTGGAGCGACGACGACCGGGAGCTCTTGCTCGGGCCCGGGCTGGTGCTCGCCCTGGCGCTCCAGGGGACCTGGTGCCTGCACGCGAGCGCGGCGGTGCGGGAAGGGCAGGCGGTCGCCTTCCTCGGGGAGTCGGGGGTGGGCAAGTCGACCCTGGCCGCGCATCTCGGCGGTTCTCTGCAAAGCGGCTGGCACCTCGTGGCCGACGACATCCTGCCGGTGACGGCGGGGGAGGGCGGCGCCTTCGCCTGGCCGCGCTTTCCGCAGCGGAAGCTCCCGGCCGACGCCCAGCCCGGCGCGGCGCTCCCCGAGCGGCTGCCGCTCGCCGCGATCTGCGACCTCGTGCCCGCGGCACCGGAGGCGGCCCCGGCCGCGGAGCGGCTGCCCGAGGCGGCGGCGGCGACCGCGCTCCTGCGGCAGACGGCCGGGGCGCGGCTCTTCGACGCGGCGCTCCTCGAGGCCCACCTCGCCTTCGCGGCCGAGCTGGCGGCGCGGGTACCGGTCTACCGGCTGGCGGTGCCCCGCCGGCTGGAGGCGCTCGGCGAGGTGCGCCGGTGTGTCGAGGAGCTGCTCGGAGCACCGGCCTGAGCCGGGGACTCTCTCAGCCGCTCTCCCGCCCGCCGCCCGCCCGCTCGCCCGCCTCGACCTCCATCCAGCCGCGCCGGAGCTTCTCGGACGGGACGCTCGAGAGGTACGGCTTCAGGTCGAGCACCGGCGTGCCGTCGAGCATGTCGACGCCCCGGACCCGCAGCACGTTCTCCTCCCGGCCGAGGAGCTCGACGACAGTGAGGCCGATCGGGTTCGGGCGGCGGGGGGAGCGGGTGGTGAAGACGCCGTGCGGGCGGTCGGCGGTGGGCGGCTGGCTGAGGAGGCCGAATCCCTCGCTGCGGTCGAAGACCCAGACCACGAAGAGGTGGGAGAAGCCCTCGATGTCCTGAAGCCCTTCGGCGAGCTCGGGGCGCAGCTCGATCGCCCCCTCGGCGCGGTGCTCGGCTCCTCTTCCCTTGGGGACCTCGGCCTGATCGCGATAGGGGCTGCGGACGTGGCCGATCGGGCGGAAGCGGAACTCCTGGGATTCGGGATCGGGCATCGGACCTCCGGAGATACGGGCCGGGACCTCTCAGCGCGGGGTGGCGTGGATGGCCAGCCAGACCGTCGGTCCGTCCGGCGTGGTCCAGGCGACCCGGTGGCGGCGGCGGGCCGGGAGCAGCACCCAGTCGCCGGGGGCGAGCGGAAGCGGCTCGGCTTCCCCCTCGACCTCCAGGAGCGCCTCGCCGGAGAGGACGACCACCCACTCGGCCCAGCCCTGGTCGTACCAGAACCCCTCCGGGGAGGCGTGGCCGTGGGAGACGATCCGCTCGACGCGGAAGCCGGGCGCCGCGAGCAGGCTCTCGAACGACTCCTCCGGCCCCGGGGCCGGCAGGCCCCAGAAGAGGGAGCCGCGTTCGAGCGGGGCGTCGCTCACGGCTCGACGATCACCGCCGTGCGGTCGAGGCCGGTGTTGCCGTTGGCCGGGTCGTGGGCGAAGACGAGGATCTCGTAGGTGCCGGGGCCGGGGGCCGTCCAGCGCGCCGCGAACTGGCTGGCGCTCCCGGCGAAGGCGAGCGGCAGGTCGGCCACCCGCTCGCCGTCGCGCTCGATCCAGGCGCGCACCTCGTAGGCGCCGGCGTCCCAGAGGCCGCCGGGGGTGATCGGGCAGCCGCACATCAGGGTGACGTTCGCCGCCAGCTCGAGCTCGGGCGTGCCGCCCGGGATGCGCCGGTGGACCGGCGGGGCGAGGACGTCGACCACGAAGCCGGGCAGCTCGAGGAGGAGGCCGTCGCCGCCGTCGAGATGGCGCCCGGGGACCGCCCATTGGGTGAGCGAGACCTCGTTGGCCGCCTGCCGCTGGGCGAGCGGGCCGGCGGCGGCGACGCGCAGGCGGCGCGGCCGGTCGAGGTCGAGGACGGTCTCGAAGCGGGCGGCGTCGGGGGTCGAGAGGACGGCGCCGCGGCCGTGGACCTCCTTCATGATCCGCGCCGTGTCGCCCGTCGAGCCGCGCGTCGCTCCGCTCGCCAGCAGCTCGCCGGTGTCGGCGTCGTGCACCGTCACGAGCACCCCGCCCATCGAGGAGCCGACGAACTTCGCCCCCTTGCTGAGCACGTGGACGGCCAGGCGCGTCGGCTCGGCGGCGAGCGGCGAAGCGACGGCGAGGGGTGCCAGCGACGCGGCGAGGGCGAGGAGGAGCTGCAGGGAGCGCAGGGCGGAGCGGCGGGCGACGGGCACGGGCGGCGTTCCTCCTCGAAACGGCGCCGCGCGCGTGCGGCCGGCCGCATCGCAGATCTCATCACACTCCGGACGCCGTGCCCTCCCGCGGCAAGTCTGGTACCCTTGTCGGTGCAGCAGCACGAGTCGTGGATCGATCTCGAGAGGAGGTCGAGATGAGGGAGAAGCAGCGGAAGAGCACGGGGCGCGGAACGATCCTCGCCGTCGGGCTCCTGGCCGCGGTGGCTCTCGTCGCCGGCTGGAGCGCCGCCTCCGGCCAGGAGGGCGAGCCGGTCTACTCCGCCTTCAACGGCAAGGTCTCCTACAAGGTCTACTGCATGAACTGCCACGGCGTGGGCGGCAAGGGCGACGGCTATCTCGCCGACAGCTTGAAGGCGAAGCCGACCGACCTCACGGCGATGGCAGTGAAGAACGGCGGGGAGTTCCCGTTCGAGCGCGCGATGAAGAGCGTCGACGGGCGCACCCCGGGCCACGGATCCCGGGAGATGCCGGTCTGGGGTGACGCCTTCCTCTGGCCGGAGGACAACCCGGAGCGCCGGGCCGAGGTGCAGCAGAAGATCGGCGACCTCGTCGAGTACCTGCGCAGCATCCAGGAGCCGCCGGTCGCCAAGTAGGCCGGGTGGCGGCGGAGCGTCCCCCTGAGCGAGCCCGCCGCCCCGCCGAGCCCCGCCGGGCGCCTCCCGCGCGGCCCATCGCCGCGGCGGGTTGCGTTCGGTTTCGCGGGGGCCGTTTTCCTCCTCTACGCGCTCACCCACTACGGCGGGATCCGCTCGCCCGACGGCGAGGTGGTCTTCCGGACCTGCGACGCGCTCGTCCGCGACGGCTCGTTCGCGATCGGCGAGGGGCTCGCCTGGCGCGGCTTCGGCACCGCGCCCGGCCGCGACGGGGGCCTCCATTCGGTTTTCGGGCCGCTCCAGGCGATCGGCTGCGTGCCGTTCGTATGGCTCGGAGACGTCTGGTTGGGTGACGACGAAGCGCGGGCCGCGCGGGTCCCCGCGGGGATCAGCTACCACGTCGACGGCGGCCTCCTCCACGCGGCCCGCGGGAGCCGGCCCGCCGACCCCCTTCCGCACGCGCGCCGCTTCTTTGCCAGCTGGCTCAACGTCGTGGCGGGGGCCGCCGGGGCGCTCGCCTTCCTCCTGCTCGCCGGCACCGTGGCCGGCCGGGCCGCGCCGGCGCTCGGGGCGGCGCTCCTCGTCGCCGTGGGCTCTCTCGCCTGGCCGTATGCCGGGACCTTCTTCTCCGAGCCGCTCGCCGCGGCGCTCGCGATCGGAGCGCTCGCGCTGCTGGCTCGCGCGGACCCGCGGCTGCCCGGGGCGCGGGGCGGCGGGCCGATTGCGCTCGCCGGGGCCGGCCTCGCCGCCGGCCTCTCGACCGCGGCCCACCTCACTTCGGCCCTCTTCCTGCCGCCGTTCGTCCTCTACGCGGCGGCGGCCGCGCCGCCGGGCCGCCGCTGGCGCCGCGCGGCGGCGTTCGTCGCAGGTGCGGCGCCGCCGCTCGCGGCCCTCGCGCTCCACAACCTGCTCCGCTTCGGCTCGCTCTTCGAGACCGGGCGCGGGGTCGATCCGGCGGCCGCCGCGGCGCTCGGCTACGGCCGCTTCGTGGCGCCGTGGGAGGGGCTGGCCGGGCTGCTGGTCTCGAGCGGCAAGGGGCTCCTCTTCTACGCGCCGGCGATCCTGCTCGGCGTCGTGGCTTGGCCGGCGCTGCGCCGCCGCAGCCCCGCCCTCGCCGGGAGCCTCGCCGGAGCGGTGCTCCTGCGGGTTCTCTTCGTCGCCACGCGCAGCGACTGGCACGGCGGCTTCGCGCTCGGGCCGCGCCTGCTCGTGACGCTCGTGCCCTTCCTCCTGCTGCCGGTGGCCGCCTGGCTCGCCGAGCGCACCGAGAGGTGGCGAGTCGCAGGTGCGGTCCTGCTTGCGGCGGCAGCGCAGCAGCTCTACTTCGCGCTCGCCGAGCCGTTCGTCTACCTGCACCTGACGAACCGCCCGGACGGCGACTGGGCGTGGCAGGTCTCTCCGTTGCTCCACCTCTGGGAGGCGCCGCTGGCGCCTTTCTGGCTCGCCGGGCGCGGCGTGCCGCTCGCCCTCGCCTGGGTCGCCGGCGCGCTCGTCCTCCTCCCCGCGCTGGCGCTCGCGCTGCGGCGGCTCGCCCGTGGCGCGGCGCGGGCGGAGGATCGGCAGGCGAGCTAGACTCACCGTTCGGCCGCGCGCGAGCGGCCGGCCGCCGGGCTCGCCATGGATCCAGAGATCTTCGCCGACCGCCGCGCCGGGGCTCCGGCCCCTCGCGATCCCCTCGACGGCTTCCCCGCCGCCGAGCCCGGCGGGGATCTCGCCTTTCGCGACGACCTCACGGGCCTGCTCAACCGGCAGGGTTTCGAATCTGTGCTCGACGAGCTGA
>JAHDVN010000515.1 GCA_023384635.1 Thermoanaerobaculia bacterium | reverse complement strand
TGGGAGAGATGTCGGCGATCGTGGCCGGCCTCGGCGAGCGGATGGCGCCGGCACTGGCGCTCTGCCACGAGGGCGCCGGCCCCGCGGCCGAGGAGGTCGCCTTCGCGCTGGCCGGCATCGACGAGATGGTCCAGCACGAGCTGGTGCTCCTCCGGGAGCTCACCGGGCCGGGAGGGGAAGCGCGCCTGCGGGCGACGCACCGCGAGCGGCTGACCGAGGTGAGCGCCGACCTCAAGGGAAAGTTCGCCAGCTCGCTGATGTCGGCCACCGCGCACCTGGCCTGTCCCGGTGCGGGCCCCGGCCTCGAGATCGAGGAGGAGCTCTTCCCCGAGCGGGCCGAGGAGTTCCGCCTGACGACGGCGCTGGCGGCGGCGCTGCCGGAGGTTCTGGGTCAGCTCCGGCGCGCGGCCGACGCAGCGCTCTTCCACGACCTCCTGACGCGCTGGCGCCTGGGGCTGCGAGCCGACCCGTACGCCCTCGCCGACCTCGTGACCCTCCGCGGCCAGCTCGGCGCCCTCCTGCGGGGCGAGCGGCGCCGCGCCTTCTACACCGGCGACTACTTCCAGGTGCGGATGCGCGAGGGGCAGCTGGCCGAGCGCCTGGGCGAGCTCGAGCGCCTCCACCGGGAGAGCTGGGAGACGACCGAGCGGGAGGCCGCCGCGCTGCTGCGTTCCCACCGGGACCGGATCGAGAACCTCCTCTACGGCGTCGCCGCGGTGCTCGACGCCCAGCTGGTCCGGGCGCTGGTGGGCGAGGAGCGGGTCGCCGCCGCGCGGGCGGGAGGCGGTCCCCGCCGGGAGGAGTGGGAGGTGCTGCTGGCCCAGGACGACCTGCGCCTCTTCCTGGAGATGCTCTTCGGGGCGGTGCGCCGCCGCACCTCGCTGGCGCGCCCGGTGGCGGGTCCCCGGCCGCGAGCTGCCGGGCCCGTCCGGGACGGAGAGCCGGCCGGCGGACCGGTTGCCCCGGCCAGTGCTTCGGAGATGGAGGCGGCGCTGGTGCGGCTGCGCACGCTGCTCACCGGACCGCTCGCGGCGGGGAGTCCGGGCTGGCGCTCCTTCCGGCTCTTCCAGCAGCTCCTCGGCAAGCGCACGCGGATCCCCGAGTCGATGCTCGAGGCCGTCCGCCCGGCGGTGGTCCGGGTGCAGGCGGAGCTGCTGCCGTCGCTGCGCGTCGCGGCCGGGAGACTCGGCGTCGCGCCGGCCGTGCTGGCGCAGATCGAGGCGAGCTGCGAGGCGCTGCTGGTGCCGGCGCCGAGCCCGGGCGAGCTCCAGTCGCTCTTCCCGCCGCACCTGGGGCGCCTCTCCAGCTTCGTCGAGGCGCTCCGCAGCACCCTGGCGCGGCGCGCCTGAGCGCGAGCCGCGAGAAGATAGGCTCTGGCGCCGGACCGGCCGGACGAGACAGGAGGCGCGCGCATGCACGGCGGAGATCGGATCGCGGAGGTGCTCGAGCGGCACGGGACGCGCTTCCTCTTCACCCTCTGCGGAGGGCACATCTCGCCGATCCTCGTGGGGGCCAAGGCGCGCGGCATCCGGGTCGTCGACACCCGGCACGAGGCGACCGCCGTCTTCGCGGCCGACGCCGTCTCCCGGATGACCGGGTCGGTGGGGGTGGCGGCGGTGACCGCGGGCCCGGGCGTCGCCAACGCGCTCACCGCGATCGTCAACGCGCGCCTCGCCCAATCGCCGCTGCTGCTGCTGGGAGGTGCCACGGCCACGGTGCTCGAGGGGCGCGGCGCCCTCCAGGACATCGACCAGCGCGCCCTCGTGAGGAGTGAAGTGAAGTGGTACCGCGCCGTGCGGCGCCTGCGCGACCTCGCCCCGGCGGTCGAGGAGGGACTCCACCGGGCGCGGGAGGGGGTGCCGGGGCCCGTCTTCGTGGAGGTCCCGGTCGATCTGCTCTACCCGGAGGGGACGGTGCGGAAGTGGTACGGC
>JAHDVN010000514.1 GCA_023384635.1 Thermoanaerobaculia bacterium | reverse complement strand
ACCGCAGAGCGCGCCGGAGCCTGGCTGCGGCGCCCGGCGCCGGCGGTCGCCGAGGTCGCGCTGCCGGTGCGCCTCTCGCCCCCGGCGCTGCAGGTGCTCTCCATCCAGACCTACCTCGCACAGGGGGGCTCGGAGGCGGTCGTCTACCGGGTCGGCCCCACCGCCGTGCGCTCCGGTGTCCGGGCCGGCAGCTGGTTCTTTCCCGGCCACCCGCTCCCCGGCGGCGGCGCGGACGAGCGCTTCGCCCTCTTCGCCGCCCCGTACGATCTCGACGACGCGCGCGCCATCCGGCTCGTGGCGAGCGACGAGGTGAGCAACGAGGCGCGCGTCGCCTTCGTGGACCGCTTCACGCCGCGGCGCGTGCCCACCGGGGAGATCCGCCTCGACGACCGCTTCCTCGCCAAGGTGGTGCCCGAGATCCTCGCCGCCACTCCCGCGATCGCCGACCGCGGCGACCCGCTCGCGAGCTACCTCGCGATCAACGGCGAGCTGCGCCGCGCGAACGCCGACGAGCTGGTGGCGCTGGCCGGGCGGAGCCGCGCGGAGTTCCTCTGGCGCCAGCCGTTCACGGCGCTGCCCGGCGGCAAGGTCATGTCCCCCTTCGCCGAACGCCGCAGCTACCTCTACGGCGGACGCGAGGTCGACGAGCAAGTCCACCTCGGCTACGACCTCGCCTCGGTGCGCAAGGCGCCGGTGCCGGCGGCCAACCGCGGCGTCGTCCTCCTCGCCCGCTACTTCGGGATCTACGGCAACACGGTGGTCGTCGACCACGGCTACGGCGTGTGGCCCCTCCCCGCCCATCGCGGGGCGCTGGGGGGGGCGGGGGGGGGGCGGGGCGGGGGGGGCGGCGGGCGCGGCGCGCCCGCCGCGCCGGGACTCGCGGGGGGAGACCATCTCCACTTCTCGTTCCTCCTCGCCGGCCTGCCCATCGACCCGGTCGAGTGGTGGGACGCGGCCTGGATCCGCAACCGGATCGGCCGCAAGCTCGGCGCCGCGCTCCCGTTCGCCGACCGCTGAAGGAGACTGCCCCATGCTCCGACCGACCGCCCTGCTCGCCCTGGCCCTCCTGTTCCTCCCGGCCCTGGCACCGCCCGTCACGGCGGCGGATCCGGACGCCGACTGGCTCCGCGAGCTCGGCGACTGGCGCACGCGGCGCTTCGAGCGCCTCCGCGCCCCCGACGGCTGGCTCACCCTGGTCGGCCTCTATTGGCTCCACGAGGGGACGAGCCGCTTCGGGAGCAGCCCGGCCAACGAGCTCGTGCTCGCCGGCGCGCCGCCGCTCGTCGGCACCCTCGAGGTCGCCGGCGGCAAGGCGGTCTTCACGGCCGCTCCGGGCGTCGAGGTGCGGCGGGAGGGCGAGCGGGTCGGCCGCATCGAGATGGCGCCCGACGCGAGCGGCGCACCGACCGTGCTCACCTCCGGTTCGCTCACCTTCTTCGTGATCGCGCGCGGCGAGCGGCTGGCGCTCCGGGTGCGCGACTCGCAAGCCGCCACACGGCGGGAGTTCGCCGGCATCGAGCAGTTTCCGGTCCACCCGGCGTGGCGGGTGCGCGCCCGCCTCGACCCCGCCCCGGCGGGGACGACCTTCCCGGTGCCGAACGTGACCGGGACCGTCGACCCGACGCCGACGCCGGGCAGCCTCGTCTTCACGGCGGGCGGCACGGAGCACCGCCTGGTGGCGCTGCGCGAAGAGGGGGCCGAGGAGCTCTTCGTGGTCTTCGGCGACCGCACGAACGGCAAGGAGACCTACGGCGGCGGCCGCTTCCTCTACGCCCCGCCGCCCGGGCCCGACGGCACCACCTGGCTCGACTTCAACCGCGCCTACAACCCGCCCTGCGCCTTCACGCCGTACGCCACCTGCCCGCTGCCGCCGCGCGAGAACCGGCTCCCGATCCGCGTCGAGGCCGGGGAGAAGAGCTACGCCAAGGGCCACTGAC
>JAHDVN010000513.1 GCA_023384635.1 Thermoanaerobaculia bacterium | reverse complement strand
CGGCGTTGTCGCGCGCGCAGAGGTGGAAGTGCCAGTCGCCCTCTGCGAGCGGCGGCGAGGTCGCGCTCCCCACCCACTCCTGGCCGTCGAGCACCTGGTCGCAGCTCCACGACCCGCTCTCCGTGAACGACCAGCCGTACCCGTCGAGGCCCGAGAGGTTGTCGGCGCCGGGTGGCCAGGTCACGTCGATCGTCGTGTCGTTCGAAGGTCCGGCGCCGTGCGACGGCGAGCTCGCCAAGGCCGGCGGCGCGGGCGGCGTCGTGTCGACGAAGTACGGGCCCGCCACCAGGTCGCTCGAGGCGTTCCCGGCGGCGTCGAAGTCGCGGATGCGGAAGGTCCAGAGACCGTCGGGAAGTGGCGGCGATTGCCCCTCGTGCGGATCGCTGCCATGCGGGAGGTCGATCACCCCGTCGGTGTCCTCGCCGGTCGCCGTGAAGACGAAGTCGTACCCCTGGATCCCCGTCGCCGGCTCCGGGCCGTTGTCCGAGGCGCCCGACCAGCGCATGCCGATCGTCGCGAGCTGGCTCCAGGTGTACGGGCCGTGGGTGGTCGAGAAGAGCACCGGCGGCGGCGAGGGGGCGACGTGGTCGACCACGAAATCGGCCACGAAGTCGTCGCCGCCCACCTGGTCGTAGTTGCCGTCGAGCTTGCGGCCCGCGAGGTCCTCGACCGAGGTCGAGCCACAGACCAGGAGACGGTACGTGCCGTGCGGAAGATGGTCGTTCTCGGGCCCGGCGAGATCGATCGTCGTGGTCCACGAGCCGCCGTCGTAGCTGATGCCGTCGAAGCCAATCGCATCGTCCTCGGGGGCGACACCCGTCGCACAGTCGGCGGTCTGGAAGCCCGGCATGCTCCCCTCGGCGAGGAGGTGGAAGTTGCCCGGGTCGGAGGCGGTGGCCGCGTTCACGGCCTCGGCGAAGGTGACGAAGAGCCAGTAGAGCGTGCGGTTGGTGGGCGCACCCGGATTCCACGGCTCGTAGCCGGGGCCGAAGTCGGCGCCGAGGGCGGCGACCGTGGGAGGCAAGGTGTCGACGCGGAAAGTGCGTGCGAAGTCGTCGCCGCCGTTGCCGTCGCCATCGCCGTCGAGCCCGTTGCCCTCGACGTCGCGGATTCCGGCACAGGCACGCAGCTGGTAGAAGCCGTCGGGGAGCGGTGCCCCGCCGTTGACGGCGAGCGCCGCGGTCGGGGCCGCGTGGCTCACGGCGTCGAGGCTCACCCCCTCGTCCTCCGGCGCCACCGGGCCGCAGCCCGCGGTCTCGAAGCTCTGGTCGGGCCCGGAGCGGAGGAGCGCGTAGAGTCCCACGTTTCCCGCGTCGGCGGCGCGCACCGGCTCGTCGAAGGAGACGAGCAGCCCGGTGACCGGCACCTCGACGATCTCCCCCTCCGCGACCGTGCCGTCCCCGGTGTCGGCCACCGAGCCGACGTTCGCCACCCCCGGCGGGTCGGTGTCCCGGGCGCGGGTGGTGTCGGTTGCGCTGTCGTTGCCGGGGAAGAGATCGACGAGGCCGCCGGAGCCGCTGATCGTCGCTGTGTTGACGAGGTCGCCGGCGCCGCCCGCGTCGACGTCGACGACGAGAGTGAAGGTGGCCGTCTCCCCGGGTCCCAGATCGACGGTGCCCACCACCGGCGGGCCCGCGGCCACGGCGCAGTGGCTGCCACCGGTGCACGACGAGCTCGCGAGGCTCGTCCCCACAGGCAGGGGGTCGGTGATCTCCGCGCCGGCGACCGGCACGCCGCCCCGATTCGCGAGCGAGATCGTGTAGGTGAGCTGAGCGCCCGGCACCACCGCAGCCACGCCGTCGCTCTTGGCGATCGCGAGGTCGGTCGCGTCGTCGTCGTCCACCAGCACGGTCACGTCCGAGGCGTCGTAGCCCTCGTAGACCGGCTGGTCGTCGTCCGCGTCGGCCGGGCCGGTCGCCACCGTGCAGCTCTCCTGGG
>JAHDVN010000512.1 GCA_023384635.1 Thermoanaerobaculia bacterium | reverse complement strand
CTCAGGATCTTGTGGTCGCAAGGCCGTGGGGGTTCGAGTCCCCCCTTTCGCACCAGCCTCTCCCCGACCTCGAGCATCCGCGCCCGCCGGCGCCCGCGATCAATCCTCGCGCACGAGGAGACGCGCGGAGAAGACCCCGACCCCGTCTCGCTCGAGCTCGCCGCGGAGCTTGGCCACGCGGCCGAGCCGCGCCTCCACGCCCACCGAGACGACCACCTCGTCGCCGGCCCGCAGAGGCTCGCCCGACCAGCGCGCCTCCTCCACCCCGGCGAGGAAGCCCGGCGCGACCCCGCCCTCGTCCGCCAGCAGCTCGGCCGCGGCCTGCGCGAGGATCTCTACGGCGAACGACGGGGGCGGTCCCGCGGCGCCGCGAGTCCAGTGGGCGCCGCCCGCGATGCGCACCCGCGCCCGGCCGGGAGCCAGGCGGTCGACCAGTCGGAAGGGGAATCGGTGCGGAAGGATGGGGCTCTCTGCCTAGCCCGTCTGCTTGGCCGCGAGGAAGCGAGCGAGGGTCGCCACCGACCCCAGCGCCTGGGCGCCGACCTCCTCGTCCTCGATCTTGACCCCGAACGCCTGCTCGATGCCGAGCACGAGCTCGAGGGCGTCGATCGAGTCGAGCCCGAGACCCTCGCCGAAGAGCGGAGCCTCGTCCCCGATCTCCTCCGGGTTCATCTCCAGCTTCAGGCGTTCGACGATGACCTGTTTGATCCTGGCCCGCAGCTCGGGTCCGTCCGTGATCGCGCTCATCGCGGCGATGGTAACACGCGCCCGCGCGCCGCTCAGGCCATGACGAGGCCGCCATCGACCCGAATCACCTGCCCCGTGACGTACCCCGCCTCCTCCGAGGCGAGGAAGGCGACCACGGCCGCCACCTCCTCCGGGCGACCCACCCGCGCGAGCGGTACCCCTCGCAGGTACTCCTCCAGCTTCTTGGCCGGCATCGCCGCGAGCATCTCGGTGTCGATGAATCCCGGCGCCACGGCGTTGGCGGTCACCCCGTACCTCGCCATCTCGCGGGCGGTCGTCTTCATCAGCGCGATCAACCCGGCCTTGGCGGCCGCATAGTGGGCCTGGCCCAGTTGGCCGAGCAGGCCGCTGGCGCTGGCGACGGCGACGATCCGGCCCCAGCGCCGCCGGACCATCCCGCGCAGGACCGCCTTCGTGAGCCGGAACGCCCCCTTCAGATTCACCTCGGCGACGAGATCCCAGTCCTCCTCGGTGAGGAAGGCGAGGGGGGCATCCTTGATCAGGCCAGCGTTGTGGACGAGGATCTCGACATCCCCCAGCTCGGCCTCGACCCGGCGCGCGAGCTCCCCGGCCTGCTCCCGCTCGGCGAGGTCGAGCCGGTAGACGCGGGCCCCCGTCTCGGCCCCGATCCGCAGCGCCTCCTCCTCCCGCCGATTGAACGTGAGGGCGACCCGATGCCCCCGCGCCGCGAGCCGACGCACGCAGGCGGCGCCGATGCCGGTGTTCCCCCCTGTCACGAGCGCGACCCTCGAGCTCATCCCTCGCCTCCCTGCGCGGTCGCTGCCGGCGGCGGCCCTTCCGCCCCCTCCAGCGCTTCCGTGAGCGTACGCCAGGATGCGCCCGCGAGGACCGCCCGCAGCCGCTCCCGATGCCCCCGCCGGCCGGCGTCGTGAAAGAGGCGGGCCAGGCCCGCCAGCTCTCCCGGGCAGGGGCGATCGGTCAGCTCCCAGGGGTGGACGGTGAGCAGCGGGAGCCCTCCCTCCCGCCGGAGGCCCCGCGCCGCGGCGAGCAGCCAGCCGGCCGGCGCGACGCGGCCCGTCCAGCCGCCGGCCGGGAGGCGGAGCCGCCCTGCGAAGGTGAGGGGCGGCAGCTCGATCAGGGGCGGGCGTCCCGGCCAGGAGAGGACGGTCGGCAGCCTCGGGTTGTCCAGGCGCCCGGAGCCCCAGGCCGGAGCGAGAGAGGAGTCGTAGCGGA
>JAHDVN010000511.1 GCA_023384635.1 Thermoanaerobaculia bacterium | reverse complement strand
CACCGCACCTTCGTGACGCCGCCGCTCTCCGAGCCGGGGGGCTATCTCGTCGTCGCCTCGGCGCGCCCCGACTTCGCGCGGCGCGAGAACCGGCTGCGGGCGGCGCCGCTGCTGCTCACCGACCTGGTCCTCCAGGAGGAGCGGCAGAGCGGAGGGACGGTTTTCCTGCGGGCCGTCGAGGGGGAGAGTGGAAGGCCCGCGGCCGGTGCCGAGGTCGCCCTCCACCGGCTCGACTGGCGGCAGCCGCCGGCGCTCCTCGCGGCGGGGACGGCCGGGGAGGACGGATCCCTCGAGCTCGCCCTGGGCGATGCCGCCGCTCGCGGCGCGCAGCTCGTGGCGGTCGGCCGCCACCGCGGCGGCCTGGCGCTGCTCGGCCTCTACCGGGGCTGGCAGCCGCCGCGCGAGCCCGCCTCCCAGCGGCGCGCGCTCCTCTTCACCGATCGCGCCCTCTACCGCCCCGGCCAGCCGCTCTTCTGGAAGGTCCTGGTCTACGAGGGGGAGGTCCGCGCCGGAGCGCTCCGCCCGCTCGCCGGGGCGGAGATCGAGGTGGCGCTGCGCGACCCGAACGGCGAGCGGGTGGCCGCCGCGACCGTCACCACGAACGAGTTCGGCACCGGCTCGGGCGAGCTCAAGATCCCGGCCGGCCGGCCGCTCGGCGACTGGCAGCTCCTGGCCGGGGAGATCGGATCGGCCGCGATCGGGGTGGAGGAGTACAAGCGCCCGACCTTCGAGGTGGAGGTGGGCGAGCCGCCGGAGCCGCTGCGCTTGAACCGGCCCGCCGAGCTCGCCGGCGAGGCGCGCTACCTCTTCGGCCTGCCGGTCGCCGAGGGGGAGGTCGCCTGGCGGGTCGAGCGCGAGCCGCTGCTGCCGCCCTGGCTCGACTGGGGTTGGCGGAGGGGCTGGTGGCCGCCCCGCCGCGCGCCGGAGACGATCGCCGCCGGCCGCGCCGCGCTCGGCGCCGACGGCGGCTTCCGCATCGCCTTCGTGCCCGCCGCCGACCAGCGCGAGGCGGGGCGCGGGTTCGCCTACGCCTACCGCCTGAGCGTCGAGGTCACCGACGCGGGGGGCGAGACGCGTACCGCGTCGCGTGCCTTCCACCTCGGCTGGACCTCGGTGCGCCTGGCGGTCGAGCGGGTGGCGCCGTTGCTCGCCGCCGGCGAGGCGGCCGCGCTTGCGGTCCGCCGCGAGGATCTCGACGGCGTGCCGCGCGCCGGCGCCGGCAGCTGGCGGCTGCTGCGCCTCGCTGCGCCGCCGGTGGCGGCGCTCCCGGCCGACCGCCCGCGGCCGGCGCCGGCGCCGCTGCCGGACGGCGCGGCGTCGGTCGTCACCCCCGGCGACCTGCTGCGGCCGCGCTGGGAGCGCGCCGCGGACTGGCGCGAGGTGGTGCGCGACTGGCCCGACGGCGAGGAGATCGCCCGGGGCGCGCTCGCCCACGGCGAGGACGGCCGCGCGCCGCTCGCCCTCCCGCCGCTGCTGCCCGGCGTCTACCGGCTCCGCTGCGCGTCGCCCGACGGCTACGGCGCGCAGGCGGAAGCCGAGGAGGAGCTCCTCGTCGCCGGCCCCGCGGGGACCGCGGCGGCGGTGCCACTGCTCCTGCTCTTCGACCGCCCCTCGGCCGAGGTCGGCGAGACGGCCCGCCTGCTCGTCCACTCGGGCCTGCCGGGCCGGACGCTCTTCCTCGACTTCTACCGCGACGGGCGGGCGTTCCGCCGCGAGCGCCTCGCCGCCGGCGAGGGCGGCGGCCTGATCGAGCTCCCGGTCACCGCCGGGGACCGCGGCGGCTTCTCGGTGCGGGCCTCGCTCGTCGCCGACCACCAGGTCGTGGAGGCGCAGGCGGAGCTCGAGGTCCCCTGGACGAATCGCCGGCTGCGGCTCGACCTCGCGAGCTTCCGCGACCGGATGCGGCCGGGAGACCACGAGACGTTCCGCGTCGTGGTGCGCGATCCCGCCGGCCGGCCGGTGGAGGCGGGCG
>JAHDVN010000510.1 GCA_023384635.1 Thermoanaerobaculia bacterium | reverse complement strand
CTCGATCATCCACGGCTGCGGCCTGGCGCTGCGCCAGCTCCAGGAGGAGCTCGGCGAGCGGACGATCCGGTTCGCCGCCCCGCCGCCCGGCGGCGCGACCACCCCGGGCTCCGCGCTCGACTACTGGGCCCGCGTGCTGGGCATCCCGCGCGAGGAGTTCGAGGCGCTGACCGATGGCGCCCGCCGGCTGGCCTTCACCGTGGCCGGCGTGGAGGACGCCGCGGTGCTCGCCGACCTGCAGATGCTCGTCGGCCGGGCGATCTCCGAGGGGCTCACCCGCGAGGAGTTCGTGGCGCTGGCCGAGCAGATCTTCACTTCGAGGGGGCTGACGCCCCTCTCCCGCTGGCACCTGGAGTTGGTCTACAGCAACAACGTCCGTAACGCCGCGAACCTGATGCGCTACCAGCAGCTCGTGCTCAACCCGGCGGCGCGTCGGCTGATGCCGTACCTCACCTGGGTGACGATGGAGGACGACCGCGTCCGCCCCGCCCACGCGGCGATGCACGGCTACATCGCCCCGCCCACGGCGGAGATCTGGAAGACCTGGTGGCCGCCGGCTGGGCACAACTGCCGCTGCGTGGTGGAGGGGATCAACGTCGCCAAGGCGCGGCGCATGGGCCTGACCGGCGCCGAGCCGACCGGCCCCTGGCCGCTGGTGGTGGACGAGGCCACGGGCCTGCCGACCCCCGCCTGGCCGGATCCCGGCTTCGCCGGCGCGCCGGAGCTCTTCGGCATCTCGCAGGAGCTCGGGGACCGCGCCGCCGCCGCCGCGGAGGCCGCGGCCGAAGCGGTGGAGGCCGCCGGGGAGAGCGCCAGCCCCGAACAGCGCGACCTGCTCGACGCCCTGCTCGCCCTCTTCTCCGCCCTGGGCCTCGCCGAGCTCCTCCCGAGAATTGGCAGCCTCCTCGCCCGCATCCGCCGCCTGCTCGGGCGGTAGCGGTTCCCCGCCGACCCCTACAGATCCCTACACCCACGCCACCGAAACTCGGTGGCGTGAGCCACAGGACCGCACGCCCCGAACCCGCCCAGCCGCCGCCCGGCCCGCGGCTGCAGCTCTTCCTCGGGCCGGAAGTCTCGCTCGGCGGCGAGCTGGTCGAGGGCGCCGCACCGGCGGCCTTCGAGGCGCCCGTGCTCCGGCCGCAGGACCTCTCCGAGAGCCACGGGATCGAGATCCGCCGCGAGCACCTCGAAGAGATGGCCGCCGCCTACGACCCGGCCGTCGAAGAGGCCACGCTGAACTTCGACCACGCCTGGGAGGGCCCCGCGCACGGCTTCGCCGAGAAGCTCTGGGTGAAGGGCGAGGAGCTCTGGGCGCGGTTCACGCGCCTCTCCACCGAGGCCGTCGAGGCGATCCGCTCCGGCCCGTGGCCGCGCCGCTCCTCGGAGCTCGTGCGTAAGCACCCCGCCACCGGCGGCTGGTACTACACCGGCTGTGCGCTGCTCGGCGCCGCCCGCCCCGCGATCTGGGGCATGGGGCAGGGGCAGCTCCTCTCCGGCAACCCCGTCGAGGTCGTGGATCTCGGCGCACCGATGACCGCCCCCGACGGGGCAACGCACCAGGAGGCAGACACGATGCCGATCGAGCTGGCCGGCGAGCCGGAGCCCGTGGAGACGCCCGAGCCCGAGACGCTCGCCGCACCCGACGACCAGGTCACGAAGCTCCAGGCCGAGCTCGCCGCCGAGCGCGCGAAGAGCCGGCGGCTGGAGGCGCGCGCGCGCGCCGCGAGCGACCTGGAGAAGCTCGGCGCGCGGGTGACCCCCGCCATGCGCCGCGCGGGCCTTCCGGCGCTGCTCGAGGAGCTCGCCGCGGCCGCCGCCCCCCAGACCGTCACCCTGAGCGCCGGCGACGGCGCCCCGCGCGAGGCGGCCGTCTACGACGCGCTGCTCTCCGTCCTCCAGGCGTGCCCCGAGGCGGAGATCCTCTCCCACGCCCCGCTCGCCGCCCGGGAGGCCGAGGAGGCCGCCCGCCTCGCCC
>JAHDVN010000044.1:14869-15703 GCA_023384635.1 Thermoanaerobaculia bacterium | reverse complement strand
GAAGATCCCGGTGGACCTCGTGGTCGGGACCTCCGTCGGCAGCCTGATCGGGGCGCTCTACGCCGACACCGGCCGCGTGCTCGACGCCGAGTTCCACGCCCTCACGGTGACCGAGGAGGATCTCTTCGACTACCGGGCGCTGGCCTTCTTCTCGGGAGGCCTCGCCGGCGGCAACGGGATCGAGCGCTTCCTGCGGGCCCATCTGCGCAGCGCCACGATCGAGGGGATGGCGGTGCCGTTCGCCGCCGTGGCCACGGAGCTGCGCACCGGCCGCACCGTGGTGTTCGACCGGGGCCCGGTCGCCGCGGCGGTGCGCGCCTCCTGCGCCATTCCCGGGGTCTTCGTGCCGGTGGAGATCGCCGGCGCGACGTACGTGGACGGCGGCGTCACCGATCCCGTGCCGGCCGACGTCGCGCGCTGGAAGGGGGCCGAGCTGGTCATCGCGGTGGCGATCCCGCCGGCGGTCGCCGCCGAGGTGCCGCGCAACCCGGTGGCGGTCGCCTACCACGCCGTCAATCTCATGGCGGCCGAGATCGGCCGCCTGCGGGCTGCCGAGGCGGACGTCCTGATCGAGCCCGCCGTCGGCGACGTGGCCTACGACGACTTCAGCCGCAAGAAGGCCCTCATCGAGGCGGGGGAGGAGGCGGCGCGCAAGGCGCTGCCGGCGATCCGGGCCGCGATCGCGGCCAAGAGCCGGGAGCGGCCGGCGCCGGGTGGCTAGGGCGCGTCGCGCGGCGCGAGTGCCCGTTCACGCCGGCGGGCGGCCGGGTTGGCTATACTCCCGCCGTCCCATCCAAACTGCCGCTGCGGGCCGGCCGGCGCGCGGCGGACCTC
>JAHDVN010000044.1:0-14859 GCA_023384635.1 Thermoanaerobaculia bacterium | reverse complement strand
GAGAGGAGTGAACCATGAACCGGATCGTGCTCGCCTGTCTGACCCTCCTGCTGCTCGCCAGCGCCGGCTGCGTGAAGAAGAGCGACTACGACGCGCTCGCCGCCGACCTCGCCACGGCGCGCCAGGAGCTCGAGGAGACCCGCGGCGTGCTGGTGCAGAAGGAGGCCGACCTCGCGGCGTGCAACACCCAGTGGCAGGAGGCGATGAAGGCGTTCGGCGGCGAGCACGCCCGCACCCAGGACGTGATCGCGGGTGTGAAGGAGTGGAAGCTGCAGGTCGAGCAGAAGCTGCCGGCGCAGGTGCGGGCCGAGGTCGAGGCGCAGCTCAACACCCTGGTCCGTCAGCTGGAGGCCGGCTTCGGCGCCCTCGCCACGGAGAACGCGAAGATGGCGGAGGCACTCGAGCGCCAGAACGAGGCGATCAACACCGTGGCCACCAACGTCAGCGGGGCGCGCGAGGACCTGATCAGCGAGGTGACGGCACTGCGCACCGAGCGCGAAGCGGTGGGCGCGAAGGTGAACGAGGTGATCGCCCTCGTCCAGGAGTGGGACCAGAGCCGGATGCTCTGCAAGGACTGTGAGGACAAGCTCCGCCTGAACAAGAAGGAGGTGGAGGCGATCACCGGCCTCCACGCCGAGCTCGTGCAGCGCCTCGCCGAGCTGAAGTAGGTCAGTCCCCGAACGAGATCCCGAGGTCGCGGGCGGTGAGGACGGTGTCCGCGTCGAGCGGCACCGTCTTCATCCGCCGCGTGGCCTCGGCGAGCGGCACGTGGTGCACGACCGGCGGATCGAGCGCCACCATGATGCCGCTCTCCCCCTGGTCGAGGGCGCGCACCGCCGCGGCGCCGAAGCGCAGGGCGAGCAGCCGGTCGTAGGGGGTCGGGGTACCGCCGCGCTGGAGGTGGCCGAGCACGACGGTGCGCACTTCGCGCCCGGTCCGTTCCGCGATCTCGGCGGCGGCCCGCTCGCCGGCGCCGCCGAGCCGCTCCGCCTGGCCGGGCGCCGCCTCGGCGCGGCGCGACGTGTCGCCTCCGAGCGGCTTCGCCCCCTCGGCCACCACCACGATCGCGTGCCGCTTGCCGTGCGCCTCGGTGTCGCGGATCTTGGCCACGACCTTCTCCATGTCGTAGGGGATCTCGGGGATGAGGATGGCGTCGGCCGAGCCGGCGATGCCCGAGCTCAGAGCGATCCAGCCGGCGTAGCGCCCCATCACCTCGACCACCATGACGCGGCCGTGGGCGGCGGCGGTGGAGTGGAGGCGGTCGATGCTCTCGGTGGCGAACTCCACCGCCGTCTCGAAGCCGAAGGTCGCCACCGTGCGGTCGAGGTCGTTGTCGATCGTCTTGGGCACGCCGACCACCCGCAACCCCTTGCTGGCCAGCACGTTGGCGATCTCGAGCGAGCCGTCGCCGCCGACCGCCACCAGCGCCTCGATGCCGTGCAGCGCGAAGAGGCGCACGAGCTCGTCGCTGCGGTCGACCTCTTCCCAGCTGCCGTCGGGGCGACGCACCGGAAAGCGGAGCGGATTGCCCCGGTTCGTGGTGCCGAGGATCGTGCCCCCGAGGGCGGTGATGCCGTCGACCGATTCGGCGGTGAGCGGCACGAGGCCGCCGCCGACGTACTCCTCGGGCAGGAGCAGCCCGTTGAAGCCGTCGCGGACCCCGTAGCAGCGCCAGCCGCGCCGCAGGGCCGAGAGAGTGACCGCCCGGATCACGGCGTTGAGGCCGGGGGCGTCGCCGCCGCCGGTGTTGATCGCGATCTTCCAGCCGTGCCGGTCGTTGGCTGCCACGGTGCCACCTCCTTCTTCGCGGCGCGGAATTATGTCACCGGCCGCGGCGGCGGCGGGCCGGTTAGGATCCGGAGTTCACGAGAGGGTGGTGCGGAGGACGATGGAGCAGGAGACCAGGCCCGCCGGCGGCGATCCGGCGGTGGTGGCGGGAGGCGACGGCCTCGGGCCGGAGCGCGAGATCGGACCGTACCGGCTGGTGCGGCTGCTCGGCGAAGGGGGGATGGGAACCGTCTTCCTCGCCGAGCAGACGGCGCCGATGAGGCGGATGGTGGCGCTCAAGCTGATCCGTCCGCCGGCGCTCACCGGCGACCGGCTGCGGCGCTTCGAGGCGGAGGGGCAGGCGCTGGCGCGCATGAGCCACCCGTTCATCGCCGCGGTCTACGACGCCGGCAACAGCGGCCGCGGGCGGCCGTACCTGGCAATGGAGTACGTGCCGGGCGAGCCGATCACCGACTTCTGCGACCGGGTCCGGATGCCGATCGCGGCGCGCCTCGCGCTCTTCGCCTCGGTCTGCGAGGGGGTGCAGCACGCGCACCAGAAGGCGGTGCTGCACCGCGACCTGAAGCCGACCAACGTGCTCGTCGCCGACGTCGAGGGCCGGCCGCTGCCGAAGATCATCGACTTCGGCATCGCCAAGGCGCTGGACGAGCCGCTGGTGGCGGGCGGGGCGCTCACCCAGGGGCCGCTCTTCGTCGGCACCCTGGCCTATCTCTCCCCGGAGGCGATCGAGCGGCGCGGCGGGGAGGACGACCTCGACACCCGCACCGACGTCTACAGCCTCGGGGTCCTGCTCTTCGAGCTCCTGACGGGAGTGCAGCCGTTCGCCACGGACACCGCGCTCGAAGCGCTGCGCCAGATCCTCGAAGGGGAGCTTCCGGCTCCGTCCCGCGCGCTGCGGACCCTGGCGCCGGCCGAGCGGGCGCGGGTCGCGGCGCTGCGGAGCCTCGACCCGGCCGGGCACCTGCGAGGGCTCGCCGGCGATCTCGACTGGATCGTCCTGCGGGCGATGCACCGCGACCGCGAGCGGCGCTACCCTTCGGCCGCCGACCTCGCCGAGGACCTGCGCCGGCACCTGCGCCACGAGCCGGTCGCCGCGGGCCCGCCGAGCGGCGCCTACCGCGCCCGCAAGTTCGTGCGCCGGCATCGCGCGCTGGTGGTGGCGGGGGCGATCGCGGCCCTGGCGCGCGCCGGGGGCGTCGTGGCGCGGAGCCTCGAGGCGGAGCGGGCGAACCGGGAGGCGGAGCGCGCCAACCTGGAGGCGGCCACGGCGCGGCAGGTGGCGGACTTCCTGGTGGACGTCTTCGCCGGCACCGACCCCGCCGAGACGCGGGGGGCCGATCTGACGGCGCGCGAGCTGCTGGACCGGGGAGCCCGGCGGGCCCGGGCAGAGCTCGGGGATCAGCCGGCGCTGCAGGCCCGCCTCTTCGAGGAGATCGGCGAGGTCTACCAGCGCCTCGGCCTCTTCGACCGCGCCGGTGAGCTCCTGGAGGAGGCGCTGACGCTCCGGCGCGCCACCTTCGGCGAGGAGAGCGCGGAGTTCGCCGAGAGCCTGCAGGATCTGGGCGGACTGGCCCAGGCGCGCGGCGAGCTGGCGGCCGCGGAGGCCCTCTTCCGCCGGGTTCTCGCGCAGCGCGAACGCCTGTGGGGGCCGGAGCACCCGGAGGTGGCCGGCGTGCTCGACGACATCAGCTGGAACCTGCAGAGCCAAGGGCGCCTGGCGGAGGCCGAGGAGCCCGCCGCGCGCGCGCTCGCGATCCGGGAGGGCCGCCCCGGCACCGGCCACGAGGATCTGGCCGCGAGCCTGATGACGCTGGCCGGGATCCGCTTCCAGACCGGCCGGGCGGCCGAGGCGGTGCCGCTCGTCCAGCGGTCGCTGGCGCTCCAGATCGAGCACCACGGCGCCGACCACCAGGACGTGGCGACGGCGCGCAACAACCTGGCGGCGGTCTACCGGGAGCTCGGCCGCCTCGACGAGGCCGAGGCGCTCTACCTCGAGAGCCTGCCGGTCTTCGAGCGCGATCTCGGCCCCGACCATCCCAACCTCGGGACCTTCTACAACAACCTGGGGGCGGTGGCGGCCGACCGCGCGGAGTGGGCCAAGGCCGTGCGCTGGCACCGGCAGGCCTTCGCCGTCCGCGAGCGCGGCCTGCCGCCGGGGCACGCCCTCCTCGGCCTCTCCGCCAACAACCTCGGCTACGCCCTCTTCGGTCTGGGAGAGCTCGGCGAGGCGCGGGCGCTGATCGAGCGCGGGCTCGCCATCCGGGAGGCGGCGCTCGGCGCCGACCGGCCGCCGGTCGCCGAGTCGCTCACGAACCTCGGGCTCGTCGCCCTGGCGGAGGGGCGGCTCGAGGAGGCCGAGGCGGCGCTGCGCCGGGCCCTGGCCATCCGGGAGGCCGCCAGGCAGGCCGAGCACCCGTACACCCTCGGGGTGCTCGAGGGGCTCGCCGCTCTCGAGCGGGTGCGGGGGCGGGAGGAGGAGTCCGAGGCGCTCCGGGCGCGGGTCGAGGAGCGGCGCCACCGCGCCGCCACCGAGGGGCGCTACCTCCCGCCGCCGGTTCCGGTGCGCCTCCCCGCCGGGGCGACGTCGCCCCCGGCACCGAAACCCTGACCGGGCCCCGCCGTATCTCGGGGAGGGCTCGGACCCCGCAACGAAGGGAGCGCGATGCGTCGCAAAGGTCTCTGGATCGCTCTGGGAGTGGCCGGCTTGGCGGCCGTCGTGGTGGGGAGCATCGTCTTCCAGCGCCAGCCGAAGGCGACCCCGGTGCAGATGGCCGAGGTGGGGAGGGAGGATCTCCAGGCCAAGGTGACGGCGAACGGCAAGGTCCAGGCGCAGCGCAAGGTCGACATCTCGGCCACCATCCCCGGTCAGATCACCCAGCTCGCGGTGCGCGAGGGGGATCAGGTCGAGAAGGGGCAGTTCCTCCTGCAGATCGACGCCGTGAACCCGCGGGCGGCGGCGCGCTCGAGCGAGTTCTCGATGGAGGCGCTGCGCAAAGACCTCGACTCGGCTCGCCACCAGCGCGAGCAGGCGCGCCTCGATGCGGAGCGGGCGGAGCGGAACTTCGGCGCCGGGATCGTGCCCCAGGCGGAGGTCGACCGGGCGCGGACGGCGGCCGCCACCGCGGAGGCCGCGGTGCTGGCGGCGGAGCGTCGCGTGGAGCAGGCCCGGGCCACGCTCGAGGGGGCCCGGGACACGCTCGCCAAGACCACGGTGCGGGCGCCGATGGACGGGATCGTCACGGCGCGGCGCGTGGAGGAGGGCGAGGTCGCGGTGATCGGCGTGCAGAACAGCCCCGGCACCGTGCTCCTGACCATCTCGGACATGTCGGTGGTCGAGTCGGAGATGGAGGTGGACGAGACCGCGATCCCCTCGGTGGCGGTCGGCCAGGAAGCGCAGGTGCGGATCGACGCCTACCCGAACAAGACCTTCCGGGGCACGGTCACCGAGGTCGGGAGCTCGCCGCTGCTCGCCAGCGCGAGCCAGACCGAGGCCATCAAGTTCAAGGTCAAGGTGCGGATCGAGGATCCGCCGGAGGGGATCAAGCCGGGGCTCTCGGTGCAGGCGGACATCCTCACCGACTTCCGCCCCCAGGCGCTGACGATTCCGATCCAGGCGCTGGTGCTGCGGGAGAAGAAGCGGCCCGAGGGGGAGGCGCCCGCACCGGGCGAGAAGCGCGACGAAGAGGGGGTCTGGGTGGTGGAGGAGGGGAAGATCGTCTTCCGGCCCGTCACCACGGGCGTGCTCGGCGAGATGGCTCTCGAGGTCGTCGACGGCCTCGCCGGCGGCGAGAAGATCGTGACCGGGCCGTTCCGCGCCCTGCGCACCCTGAAGGAAGGGGACCGCGTGCGCGAGGAGAAGCCCGGCGAGGGCGGCTCCCCGCAGGAGGAGTGAGGTGCCCCTGGCCGAGCTCGCGCGCATCGCCCTGGCCGCGATCCGGGCGCACAAGCTGCGCAGCTTCCTCACCCTGCTCGGCATCATCATCGGCGTCACCACGATCGTCGGCGTGGCGGGGGTGATCAACGGCCTCGAGCGCTACGTGCAGGAGCGGATCATCACCCTCTCGCCCGACGTCTACGTGGTCACGAAGTTCGGCATCATCCGGGGGCGCGAGGAGTTCTTCGAGGCGCTCAAGCGGCCGGATCTCGACTTCCGCGACTTCGAGCTGCTCCAGGAGCGGCTCACGCGGGCCACCGCGGTCGCCGCGGTGCTCGAGACCGGGGCCACGGTGCGCTACCAGGGGCGGCGCCTCGCGGGCATCCGCGCCCAGGGTACGACCGCGAACCTCCCCTCGGTGACGAACTTCGACCTCGACGGCGGCCGTTTCTTCACCGACGCCGACGACGCCGCCGGAGCGCGCGTGGCGGTGATCGGCTGGGACATCCGCGACGAGCTCTTCCCGGGCCTCGATCCGGTCGGCCGCGACCTGCGGGTCGGGCACGCCGTCTTCCGCGTCATCGGCGTCGTGGCGCAGCAGGGCCGCACGCTGGGGCAGAGCCAGGACAACCAGGTCTGGGTGCCGCTCTCGACCTTCCGGAAGGAGTGGGGGCGGCGGGGCTCGCTCGCCTTCCTCGTCCGCGCGCAAGGGGGGGTGCCGGGCCTCGAGGCGTCGATGGACGAAGTGCGCGCGGTGCTGCGGGCGCGGCGCCACACGGACTTCCGCGCTCCCGACCCGTTCGGCATGGTCACCGCCGAGAGCCTGCAGCAGGTCTGGCGCCAGATCTCGACCGCCGCGTTCCTCCTCACGCTGCTGATCTCGTCGGTCTCGCTCGGCGTGGGCGGCATCGTGATCGCCAACATCATGCTGGTCGGGGTGGCGGAGCGCACGCGCGAGATCGGCCTGCGGCGGGCTGTCGGGGCGCGCAAGGGGGACATCCGCCGGCAGTTCCTCCTCGAGGCGGCGCTGCTCGGCGTCGGCGGCGGGCTCGTCGGCGCGGGCCTGGGCGCCGCGGCGGCGCTCGGCGTGGAGGGGGCGCTGAACTTCCCGGCGCGCGTCACGCCGCTCCTGCTCCTGCTCGGCCTGGGGCTCTCGGCCGGCGTCGGCATGCTGGCCGGGTACTTCCCGGCGCGGCGGGCCTCGAACCTGCTGGTGGTCGACGCCCTGAGGGACGAGACATGAGCCGCTTCCTCTCCGGCTGGTGGGAGAACGTCCGTTTCGCTTTCGGGGCGATGCGGGCCCAGAAGCTCAGGAGCTTCCTCACCCTCACCGGGGTCATGGCCGGGGTCGCCACCGTGATCATGATGGTGAGCTTCGTGGTCGGCTTCGACCGCCGCGTCACCCAGGGGTTCACGACCTTCGGCACCCACCTCGTGCAGTTCCAGAAGTTCGAGCCCCGCTTCGGGGGCGGGCCGCCGCCGGAGGAGGAGCGCAACCGGCGCGACCTGACGATCGAGGACGCCGAGACGCTCAAGCGCCTCTCGCGGCTGGCCGGTGCGGTCTCGCAGGAGCGCTACATCTTCCGGCCGACGGTGGTGAAGGCGGGAAGCCGCGAGGCGAACGGCGTGACGGTGGTGGGCACCAACCCCGACTACGCGGCGGCCAACGTCCACTTCACCCAGGATGGCCGCTTCCTCACCGAGGTGGACGTGCGGCACGCGGCGCGGGTCTGCGTCATCGGCCCCGATCTCGCCGACACCCTCTTCCCCTTGCAGGACCCGATCGATCGCGAGCTGACCCTCGACGGGCGCGCCTACCGGGTCGTGGGCCTCTTCGAGAAGAAGGGCGCGCTCTTCGGCGGGACGAACGACAACCACCTGGCGATCCCGATCAGCGCCTTCGACGAGCAGTTCCCGGAGATCAAGAACGGGGGCGGCGACACCATCCACATCGCCACCGTGCCGCGCCGCCCGGAGGACTACGACGCGCTGATCGAGGAGGAGACCGCGATCCTGCGGGCGCGGCGCGGCTTGCGCCCCGGGCAGCCGAACGACTTCGCGGTCTTCACCACGGTCGGCCAGCTGAAGACCTTCCAGCAGGTCACGGGTGGGGTCGCGGCGGCGATGCTGGTGATCGCCGGCATCGCGCTGCTCGTGGGCGGGGTAGGGGTGATGAACATCATGCTCGTCAACGTCACCCAGCGCACGCGGGAGATCGGGCTGCGCAAGGCGCTGGGGGCCACCCGCGGCGACGTGGCCCAGCAGTTCCTGATGGAGGCGGTCACGCTCACCGGGGTGGGTGGCCTCCTCGGGGTCGCCTTCGGCCTGGGCGTCGCCTTCCTGGTCCGGGTCACCCTCGACTTCCAGGCCGCCGCCCCCCTCTGGGCAATCCTCCTCGGCTTCGGGGTGTCGGCGGCGGTCGGCCTCCTCTTCGGCCTCTGGCCGGCTCTCAAGGCCGCGGGCCAGGATCCGATCGAGGCGCTGCGGTACGAGTAGCCGCTAGCCAAGCAACAAGTCAGAACGACAAGTAGCTGAGCGAAACGCTCAGTTCGTGAGCGCGGAGCGCCGCACGCGCGCTGGGCCGCCGTGACGGCCAAGCCCCGGAGTGCGGGTACTTTCGCTCTCCGGAGCGCTTGGATCGGATTTGGCACCGCCCTTGCTCTCTCTGGCCTCCGTGCGTTTCTTTGCAGCCCAGTACCGGTCCCGTTCCCGCGCCTCGAAGGCGCCGCGGACCGCGTCCCCGGCCGCGCCGGGGAGGAGCTGCGATCGCTCGAACCCCCGCGTCCGCAGGAGCGCCTGTCACCCAGGCACGGGTCGCTCCCGTCGCCGGGTTCCCTTGCCGATGGAGGTCGCCATGCAGAACCGAGTCGAGTCCCGTTCTTCCGTGCTTCCCTTCACGATCCTGCTGCTGCTCCTCCTGCTCGCCGCGCTGCCGGCGGCGGCGGAACCGCTGGCGAACATGCAGATCAGTCCGTTCGACGGCGCGGCCGAGCTCGAGCTCGACCGGACGCCGCCGCGGCCCGCTACTCCGGGAGCGAACGGGGCTCCCGAGTTGCGGACCGCAGGAGTGACGCTCGCGGGGCGGGCGCCGGAGGGGGTCACTCTCCTCGTCGAGTCGGTCGGAGTGACGGGGGATCTCCCGACCGTGGCGGACAACGACTTCACGCGCATCGACGAGGCGATCCAGGCGCTGGCGCTGCTCGGGGACGGCACCACCGTCCGGCTGGTCGGCACCTTCGACTGGAGCGAGCCGAACGCCTACGCCTCCTGGGAGGCGCTGGACCATGCGGTGCTGGCGCCGCCCGGCGTGGCGGACGTCACGATCCGGGCCTCGGCGCTCGGCGAGGCTGTGATCCAGGGTCCTGGCGAGGTCGCGGATCCGTCCGTCTACTACGAGGGCTTCCTGCTGCTCTGGGGCGGCACCTACCGGGGCTGGACGATCGAGAACCTCGTGGTGCGCGGCTTCGACTGGCCGATCGGCTGCTTCTGGAGCGCGACCGGCGACTTCGACGACCTGACGATCCGCAACAACCGGATCGAGATGTCTCCGGACGCGCCGGGCAGCTTCACTGGCCCGGTGGGCGAGCCGTGGCAGAACGTCGCCCTGCACCTGAGCTTCGGCAAGAACCAGACGATCGCCGGCAACGAGATCGTCGTCCCCGGCGACGGGAGCGGCGATGCCACCGATCCGCTCAACCCGCAAGTCGCGGCGACGGTGGTCCTGCAGTCGAACAGCTCGGGAGGGAACTACTACGACGGACTCCGGATCGTGGACAACCTGATCCGCGTGACCGGGGCGCCGGCGGCGATCCCGGAGCGGATCTACGGCATCTGGGAGAACGGTGGCTCCCACCAGTCGAACATCGAGGTGAGCGGCAACGTCTTCCGCAACGAGCATCCGGACAACGACCCGGCCCTGAACTTCCAGCGCGGGTTCCGCGTGACCTCGCACTCCTCGGCGACGAGCACGGTCACGTACGCGAACAACCGCGTCGAGGGGGCCACGATCGGCATCGGCTGGCTCGAGTACTCCAGCCCGGTGGCGCCGCGAGCGACGGTGTACCCGGTGGTCGTGGAGGGCAACACGCTGCTCGGCAACCAGATCGGCATCTGGGTCTTCACCGACGACCTCGGCACGCCGACGGCCCCCCGCATGAGCAAGGCGATCGTGCGCTACAACCGGATGGCCGGCAACGCCACGGGACTGCGGGACGACGACGCCGAGGTGATGGCGGAGAACAACTGGTTCGGCTGCAGCGAGGGACCCGGAGGAGCGGGCTGCGATCCGGCGGTGTACAGCGGCACGGCCGGTTTCTTCGACGTCGATCCCTGGCTCACCTTCGGGATCGAGCTCGGGGCGCCGAGCGTGGAGGTGGGGTCGCCGGTGGCGGCGACGGCGACGGTGACGGGCAATTCGGTGGGAGCGGACCTCGGTGCGATCCCGTTCCCGGTTGCCGAGGTCGCCTTCACCGGCGTGAAGGGGACGATGCCGAGCCCGGTGGCGACGGCCGACGGCACGGCGGTGTCGAGCTTCACCGGCGCGGCGGTGGGAATCGGCACCGCGACGGCGGCGCTCGACAACGCCACCGCCTCCGCCCAGCTGCTGGTGACGCAGGGCGGCACGGTGGTGGTGCAGGCGTTCTCGGAGACCGGCGGCACGCCGACGCCGGCGGACAACGACTACACCCGGATCAACGAGGTCGTGCAGCTGGTCGCGGACGGCTCGACGGTGGAGCTCGTCGGGACCTTCGACTGGACGGAGGCGAACGCGGCGGCGTCGTGGGCGGCCGGGTCCGACGGCGTCCTCGCGACCGGTGACGACTACGCGATCGCGGCGCCGGCGAACTTCCAGGGCGTGACGATTCGGGCGGCGACACTGGGCGGAGCGGTGATCCAGGGACCGGGGGACCTGCCGGGGGTGAATCTCGAGGGCTTCCTCGGGATGTGGGCCGGGAGCTACGACGGCTGGACGGTGGAGAACCTCGACATCCGGGGCTTCGACCTGGGGATCGGGATGTTCTTCTCCGGCGGGACGTTCAACGGGGTCACGATCCGGAACAACCGGATCGAGCTGCCGGCGGACCTCAATGCGACGGTGGCACCCGCCGACGTGAACCAGAACATCGCGATCCACCTCGCGTTCGGCGGCAACCAGACGATCGAGGGCAACGAGATCGTGCTCGCCGGCGACGGCGTGAGCGACACGGCGGGGAACGCGAGAGCCGCCTCGGTGGCGCTGCAGTCGAACACCAGCGGCGGGAATGGCTACCCGAACCTGCGGATCGCGGACAACCTGATCCGGGTGACGGGGGCGCAGTCGGCGGACCCGGAGTGGATCTACGGCATCTGGGAGAACGGGCACGCCCATCTGTCGAACATCGACATCGTCGGCAACGTGTTCCTCAACGAGGATCCGGGAAACGATCCCCTCCTCAACCGGCAGCGGGCCTTCCGGGTGACCTCGCACTCCGCTGCTCTTACCGGCAGCTTCGTGACCTACGCCGACAACTGGGTGGAGGGGGCGAACATCGCCATCCACTGGCTCGGGGACACCTACACGATCAACCCGCCGGCGACGGTGGAGCCGGTGCTCCTGACGGGCAACACGCTGCTCGGCAACGGCACCGGCGTGTGGGTGCACACGGACGGGACGACGGAGCTCAACAGCAAGGCGTGGCTCCGGTACAACCGGATCTTCGGCAACGGGATCGGGGTGCGGAGCGACACGGCCTGGGTGCGGGCGGAGAACAACTGGTGGGGCTGCAACGCGGGCCCCGGCGGCGCGGGCTGCGACACGGCGGTGGCGGCTGGCGGCGGCGTGCTCGACGCCGACCCCTGGCTCACGCTCGGGATCGCGCTCGAGGCGCCGGGTGTGGAGGTGGGGGCGACGATCCCGGCCACGGCGACGGTGACGGGCAACTCGGCCGGCGCCGCCCTCGGACCGATCCCGTTCCCGGTCACCGACATCGGTTTCGCGGGCGTGAGGGGCACGATGGTCTCGCCGGTGGCGACGGCCGACGGCACGGCGGTGTCGAGCTTCACGGGCACGGCGGTGGGCGTGGGCACGGCGACGGCGGCGCTCGACAACGCCACGGCCTCGGCCCAGCTGCTCGTGACCCAGGGCGGGGCGGTGGTGGTCCAGGCCTTCTCCGTGACCGGCGGCACGCCGGCGTTGGCGGAGAACGACTACACGCGGATCAACGACGTCGTGCAGCTGGTTTCCGACGGCTCGACGGTGGAGCTGGTCGGGAACTTCGACTGGACGGAGCCGTTCGCGGCGCTCTCCTGGGAGCGCGGCTCGGACGGCGTGGGCGGCACCGGCGACGACTACGCGATCGCCGCGCCCGGGAACCTCCAGAACGTGACGATCCGGGCCGCAGCGCCCGGCGGCGCGGTGATCCAGGGTCCGGGCGACCTGCCGGGGGCGAACCTCGAGGGGTTCCTCGGCATGTGGGACGGGAGCTACGTCGGCTGGACGGTGGAGAACCTCGACATCCGGGGCTTCGACCTGGGCGTGGGGATGTTCTTCTCGACCGGGGCGCAGTTCGACGGGGTGACGATCCGCAACAACCGGATCGAGCTGCCGGCCGACCTCAACGCCACGGTGGCCCCGGACGACGTGAACCAGAACATCGCGATCCACCTGGCGCGCGGCGTGAACCAGACGATCGAGGGCAACGAGTTCGTGCTGCCGGGCACCGGGGTCAGCGACACGGCCGGGAACAAGAAGGCCGCCTCGGTGGCGCTGCAGTCGAACACGCACGGCGGGGCAAGCTACGACGGCCTGCGGATCGTGGACAACCTGATCCGGGTGACGGGGGCACAGTCGGCGGATGCGGAGTGGATCTACGGGATCTGGGAGAACGGCCACGCCCACGCGTCGGACCTCGAGATCAGCGGCAACAGCTTCCTCAACGAGGCGGCGGGCAACGATCCGCTGCTGAACCGGCAGCGGGCGTTCCGGGTCACCTCGCACTCCTCGGCCACCACCACCGTGAGCTACGCAGACAACCGGGTGGACGGGGCGAACATCGGAATCCACTGGATGGGTGACGGCTATGCCATGAACCCGCCGGCCACGGTGCTGCCGGTGCTCCTGACCGGCAATACGCTGCTCGGCAACGGCACCGCGGTCTGGGTGCACACGGACGGGACGACGGCGCTCAACAGCAAGGCGACGCTGGCGTTCAACCGGATCTCCGGCAACGGCGTCGGCGTGCAGAGCGACACCGCGCTGGTGCTGGCGGAGAACAACTGGTGGGGCTGCAACGCCGGTCCGGGTGGCACGGGCTGCGACACGGCCGTGGTCACCGGCGGTGGCGTGCTGGATGCCGATCCCTGGCTCACCCTCGGGATCGCCCTCGGTTCGGCCAACCTCCAGCTCGGCGACTCGACGGCGGTGACCGCCAACCTGCGGATGAACTCCGACGGCGCCGACACCTCGGCCGGGGGCTTCCTCCCGGACGGCGTGCCGGTGGCGTTCGGGGCCACCGGTGGCACCGTCGATCCGGCGGCGGGCCTCACGCTGCAGTCGCTCGCCGGGAGCACCTTCACGGCCGGCGCGCTGCCCGGCGCCTTCGCCGTCTCGGCCGAGGTGGACGGCCAGCTCGTCTCCACACCGGTCGCCCTCTTCGCGCCGGACGCCGACCTCTCCGCCGCGCTCCTGCCGGAGCTCCAGGTCGTGACCGACGGCGGAGCGGTGGCGTGGACCGCCACCTTCGGCAACGGCGGACCGACCGCCGCGACCGGGGTGGGGATCTCCCTCGCCTTCGCCCCCGAGCTCGTCGGCGTTGCCTGGACCTGCAGCGCGGCCGGCGGGGCGGTCTGCCCGGCGGCGAGCGGGGTGGGGAACGTCACGGCCTCGGTCGACCTGCCGTCCGGCGGGAGCCTCCAGTATGCGGCGAGCGGCTCCGCCCCGGTGCCGTTCGCCGGGGTGCTGGCGGTGACGGCCACGGTGACCGCTCCGCCCACGATCAGCGATCCGGACCCCGCGAACGACGTGGCGGTCGCCACCGTCCGCTCGCCCGCCCTCTTCGACGACGGCTTCGAGAGCGGGGACTCGAGCGCCTGGAGCGGTTCGCTCTGAGCGCCCGTCCGGGGCTCCCGATGCCCCGGGGCTCGGAAGGCCGTCGCGCTTCGGCGCGGCGGCCGTCCGGCTCTCTGGAGATCGCGGCAGGCCGACGAGGACCGCAGCGGCGGATGGGGACTTGCGGTCCGTCCCGCAACGGGAGTAGGGTCTGGTTTCGGATTCGACGGGTCCGAATGCCGAGGTGGTCCGTCCACGCCAGTGGCCGGCCCGGCTCGGGGGGGCGAAGGAGCCGCGGCAGGGACCCGATCCACATGGAGGAGGTTCCGTGCGCAAGATCCTGACCCTGACCCTGTCCCTGCTCTGCCTGCTCGCCGGCGCGACCCTGGCGGTCGCCGCCGCCCCGGAGGCGAAGGTGGCTCCCGCCAATGCCGGCCCCCAGCCGCCTGCCGTGTTTCCGGACGCGACGGTGACGGAGGGTTTCGAGGGCAACCTCGTGCCGCCGGCGGGCTGGACGCTCGACACCACCAACGCCGCCTATCCCTGGGAGATCGCCACCATCGGCACCGCCCACGGCGGCACCTACTTCGCCAACGTCGAGTACGACCCGGCCCTCGTGCCGCAGCTCGAAGCCCTCTACTCGCCGCTCCTCGTCCGGCCGATCACCCTCTCGGTGAGCTTCTGGTCGCAGGGGAGCGTCTACTGGTGCCGGGACGACTACGACAACTGCGACCTCGACATCTACCTCGACGAGGACAACATCTTCGGCAACGGGAACGAGACGCTGGTCCACACCGCCGACGCGCTGTGGCCGGGGAACTGGACCTGGACGAACTCGGTGCTCGACCTCACGGCCCAGGTGGCCGGCGAGGACCGCTACGTGGCCTTCGTCTACCAGGGCGTGGACGGCGCCCAGGTCGGCCTGGACGACATCGTGATCGACTACGAGGAGGGCGTGGTGCCGGTGCAGGTCTCGGTGCTCGAGATCCCGACCCTGGGTCTCGCCGGCCTGGTCGGTCTCGGCCTCCTGCTCGCCGCCGCGGCGGCGTTCGTGCTCTCCCGCCGGGGCTGAGCGCTGCACCGGCAGTCCCCCGACGCGGGGCCGCCGGGTCCGATCGATTGCTGCACGCTCGGTGGTGACCGAGCTCGAGGAGGTCCGACCCCGCGTCGG
>JAHDVN010000509.1 GCA_023384635.1 Thermoanaerobaculia bacterium | reverse complement strand
CGGGCGCTCTCCTCAGGCCCCCTCGCCGAGCACCACGGCGAGGTCGCGGCGCGCCCCGTCGCGCGCGACCGTGACCGTCACCGTCTCGCCCGGGCGGCGCCGCTCGAGGGCGAGCAGCAGGTCGGCGCTCGAAGCGACCGGCTCGCCGTCCACGGCCACGATCAGGTCGCCGAGCTCGAGCCGCCCGCGCCGGTCGCGCCGGGTGGGCCGCAGCCCCGCGCGCTCGGCCCCCGAGCCGGGGACGACGTCGACCACCAGCGCCCCCTCGAGCCGCCAGCCGCGCACCACGTCGGCGGCGGCGAGCTGCACCCCGAGCGCCGGCCGGCGCACCCGCCCGTGGGCGAGCAGATCGGGCACCACCCAGCGCACGGTGTCGACCGGGATCGCGAAGCCGATCCCGGCATAGGCCCCCGAGGGGCTGTAGATCGCGGTGTTGACGCCGACCAGGCGCCCGGCGCTGTCGAGCAGCGGCCCGCCCGAGTTGCCCGGGTTGATCGCCGCGTCGGTCTGGATGACGTCGCGGATCGGCACCCCGCCCACCGAGTCGATCTCCCGCCCCAGCGCGCTGATCACGCCGGTGGTGAGCGTCTGGTCGAGGCCGAACGGGTTGCCGATGGCGAAGACCTTCTGCCCCACCGCGAGGTCGGCCGACGAGCCGACCGGGAGCGGCCGCAGCCCGGCGCGCGGCGCCTCGATGCGCAGCACCGCGAGGTCCTTCTCCGGCGCCGCGCCCACCAGCCTGGCGTCCCAGACCGAGCGGTCGGCGAGCGTCACCTGGGCGGCGTCGGCGCGCTGGATGACGTGGTAGTTGGTGATCACGTGCCCGGCCTCGTCCCAGAGGAATCCGGAGCCGGCGCCGCGCGGGATCTCCATGACGTTGAGGCGGAAGAGGTCGCGCCGCACGGCGAGCGAGGTGATGTAGACGACCGAGGGCGAGGAGGCGCGGAAGAGCTCGATCGTCGCCTGCTCGTCGGCTGCGAGATCGCCGCGCGCCGCCACCGGCGCCAGCGTCCGCCCGGCCTCCGCGCGTGCCGCGGTGGACGGTGCGGCGCGCTCCGCGGGGCCGGGGGCGAGCCGCCGGCCGGCGGCGAAGGCGAGGCCGAGGAGGACGAGGAAGAGGAGCAGGCGCGGCAGCGGGGAGCGCATGGCAGGACGATCCTAGCGCCGCGGCGGAAGGTTGCTACGATCGCGGCAGCGGACCACCCGTCGGCCATGGAGAGGAGAGAGACGATGCGTATCGCCGAGATGCTGCTGCCCGAGTTCGACGAAGAGACGAAGGGCACGCGCAAGGTCCTCGCGCGCCTGCCCGAGGAGCAGTTCGACTGGCAGCCACACCCGAAGTCGATGTCGCTCGGCAAGCTCGCCAACCACGTCGTCGACATGGTCGGCTGGGGCGCGATGACCCTGCGGGAGACCGAGTTCGACATCGCCCCCGAGGGCGGTGCGGCCTGGCAGCTCCCGAACCGCACCACCCGCGAGGCGCTGCTCGCCGCCTTCGACGCCAACGCCGCGGAGACGCGGGCCGCGCTCGCGGCCGCGGACGACGCCGACTTCGGCGTGCCGTGGACGCTGCGCGCCGGTCCGCAGGTCTACTTCACCCTGCCGCGCGGCGCGGTGCTGCGCAGCATGATCTTCAACCACCTCGTGCACCACCGGGCGCAGCTCACGGTCTACCTGCGTCTCCTCGACGTCCCCGTCCCCGGCCTCTACGGCCCCTCGGCGGACGAGCAGTAGGAGGCTGGCGCCGGAGCGGGTGGCACCGGTTCCGGCCGCCACCGCGACCGTGACGGAGGGGCCGCGCCCTCCGTATCTCTTCATCGCAAGGCCACGACGAAAGGAGGCCCCATGAAGCTCCATGCCCTGCTCGCCGCGCTCGTTCTCCTGCTGTTCCCCTTCGCGGGGGCCGCGGCGGGGGAGCCGCCTGCGGCGCAACCGGCGGCCGAGACCGCGGCCGAGCGGCCGGCGGCGCAGTTCGCCGAGAACTACGAGCT
>JAHDVN010000508.1:1732-1995 GCA_023384635.1 Thermoanaerobaculia bacterium | reverse complement strand
AGCCAGCGTCGCCTCCGAGCCGCGGCCGAGCGCCCAGACCTCGAGCTGCATGACGGTGCGCTCCAGGACACAGCTCGCGCGGCGCGGCAGCGGCGCGCTCTCGGCAATGCGCGCGGCGCGGGCCGCCGCGGCCCTCGCCTCGGTGAGGACCGCGAGGGCGGCCTCGTACTCCCCGGCCCGCTGCCGGTCGCGCGCCTGGCGCAGGAGGGCGTCGCTCTCGAGCACCTTCGCCTCCCAGAGCCAGGGCAGGGCGGCGAAGGCCC
>JAHDVN010000508.1:0-1722 GCA_023384635.1 Thermoanaerobaculia bacterium | reverse complement strand
CGCGGGCGCGGGCGATCGTCTCCTCCGCCCGCCCCTCGTTGGAGGCCACGAGGGCCTCGTCGGCGGCGGGGGCGGCCCCGGCGGCGCCGGCGGCGAGGCGCAGCCAGGAGAGCGCGGGGTCGCGCAGCGACGCCTCGATCTCGGCCTTGCGCGCCTCGCGGTCGGCGGGGGCGCGCAGCCGCGCGAGGGCGCCGAGCTCGCGCTGGTAGATCCTCCCCAGCGCGAGGCCGAGGTCGTAGGCGGACTCGGGCGCGCGGTGGCCCGCCGCCCAGGCGTGCTCGAGGTGGCGGCGCGCCTCGTCCCACGCCTCGAGGGCGAGCAGGCCGCGGCCGATCGCCGCATGGCCGGGTCCCTCGGCCAGGCGCCCGAGGCGGCCGGTCTCGGCCTCGATCGCCGCCAGCTCGCGCCGCAGCCGCTCGCGCGCCGGGCGGATGTCGTGCAGCTCGAGCGACTCCTCGCGCCAGAGGATCCCCTCGGCCGCGGCCACGCGCTGCCCGAATCGCTGGGCGAGCTCGCCGCGCCGGGCGGCGGTCGCCCGCTCGGCGGCCCAGAGTCCGCCGAGCAGCAGGGTGGCGAGGAGCGCGGCGCCGCCGAGCGCGGCGACGGCGCGGTTGCGGCGCGCCCAGCGCAGGGCGCGGGCGGCGGGGCCGACCGGCCGCGCCGCCACGGGCCGGCCGTCGAGGAACCTGCCGAGGTCGTCGGCGAGCGCGCGGGCCGAGTCGTACCGGCGCTCGGGCTCGCGCTCGAGGCACTTCATGACGATCGCCTCGAGGTCGGCGGGGATCGAAGGCACGTGCGCGCGCAGCGCCGGCGCCTCCTGGTCGGCGGCCATGCGCAGGACCTCGAGCAGCGAGGCTCCGGAGTAGACGGGCCGGCCGGCGATCACGGCGTAGAGGGTGGCCCCCAGCGCCCAGACGTCCGTCCGCCGGTCGACGCGCGCCGCCTCGCCGCGCGCCTGCTCGGGGGCCATGAAGGCGGGGGTGCCGACCGCGCTCCCGGCGACCGTCATGCCGTCGGCAGCGAGGTCGCGAGCGATACCGAAGTCGACGACGACGGGGCGCAGCGCCCCATCCTCGCCGCGCGCGACCATCACGTTGGCGGGCTTCACGTCGCGGTGGACGAGGCCGGCGCGGTGGGCGGCGTGCAGTCCTTCGGCGACGAGCCTGGCGACCAGCACCTTCTCCTCGAGGCGGAGGTCGGCGGCGACGTCGTCGAGCGGCAGCCCGTCGACGAGCTCCATGGCGAGGTACGGCATCCCGGCCGCCTCGCCCACCTCGAAGACGCGGCAGACGTGGGGGTGCTCGAGGCGCGCCTGGGCCCGCGCCTCGCGCAGCAGGCGCGCGGCCTGCTCCGGGTCGGGCCGCGTGAGGAGCTTCAGCGCCACCGCGCGGCGCAGGCGCGGATCCCAGGCGCGGTAGACGGCACCCATGCCGCCGGTGCCCAGGAGCTCGCCGACCTCGTAGCGCTTCCAGCCGGCGAGAGCTGCAGACGGGTCGCGGCCCAACGGCGAGGCGACGGCCGCGGGCGGGAAGCGGGTGGAACCGTCTTCGCCGTAAGCCATCGCGAGATCCCTCCCGCCGCGCTCTGGTCGGCCTTCCTCCGCATGGTAGAGAGGCGCGGGTGCGGCGTCAACGGAGGCGGCGGCGCGAGGTGGACACGGGCGCCGGAGCGTGCGCTAGAGTCCGCGGAACTTCCGGAAAGGGGGGTCGGATGCGGGTAATG